>NZ_JBEOVG010000110.1:0-28201 GCF_040295345.1 Actinosynnema sp. NPDC002837 | reverse complement strand
ACCACTCGGCCGGCTACCGCACCGTCGGCGTCCGCGAACGCATCGCCCGGCACCACGGCGTCTGGCGCGACACCGTCATGCTCGAACGCCGCGCCGACTCCGCCTCCGTCCTCACCGCACCGGACTGCGCCACCTGCTGAACACGCCCCAGGCGCATACGGGAACGTGGACGACTAGCGACCGTTCCCGGCCACCCCGTGCCGCCGGGGCGGGGTCCACGGAACACGCTCGGCGTCGCCGGGATCGGTGAACGCGAGAACCGACTCGTCGAGCCGGTGGAACGACAACCCACCGGCAACGGTCTCGTCCAGCTCACCGGCGATCAGCAGCAGCGGCCGTGCCCCGATCCGCAGGCACACCTCGGCCAGGACACCTTCGTCGACGACGACGTCCACCTCCTCGACCTGGCCGAGCGGCAACTCGGTCAACGCCCTCCACCGGTAGATCCCGTCCCACTTCTCGCCGTCCGGGAACCGGGCGTCGGCCCACGCGCGCAACCCGAACTCCGCGTCATCTTGGTAAGTGGTGACACTGGGCGCGCTGTCATCGTCCAGCGACGCCTGCAAGCCGAACAGTTGCAGACAGGGCACCTCCGGATCCTCGAACCGGGGACCACCGCCCGCGACGTTCTCCCTCAACGCCATCTCCACGCCGACCCACGACAGCACCCGCCTACCCCGCCACGACTCGAACTCCCGCGCCCGCTCGGCCACCCAGTCATCCCGCGTCACGCCGCCAGTATGTCCGCGGTTTCGACTCCCTGTCCACAGAGGACGGTTCGCCGCGCTGACCGAGCTCCGCCGAGCCAATGGGAGGGGGCCTCACGTTCTGCGGTGTAACGGGTTCCGGGATTCGGCGATTGTCCGTTCGACGAGGATCCCGCGCGGCGGAGGTACGCGTGCCCGACGACATCTGGTTACCGGTGCGACGACGATGGGCCGCGCTGACCCCTCTCGTGCTGCGACCGGGCGGCCCGCGTGAGCGGAAGGTCCGGTTCCGGCGGCGGTGGAACTTCTTCGCCACGCCCGACGTGGCCATGGCCGTCACCGGCATGCGCGGCACCGGGAAGTCGACGCTGCTCAAGGCGATCCGCGGGCGGCTGCTGTTCGGCGACTACCCGTTGGGGGAGGAGAGCCCCGACGCGGAGTCGGACCGCTTCGTCGCGGTGACCGAGCACGGCAGCAAGCAGGTCAAGTCGGTCGTGGTGCCCGGCCAGAAGGACTCGGCGCAGGGTGAGCGGACGTTGCGGAAGTACTTCCGCAACGGCAGGTCGCCCGACGGCGTGGTGCACGTCGTGTCGTGGGGGTACAGCACGATCTGGGACTCCACCGCCGAGCAGGTCGCCATCGCCTCGACGGCCACGGGTGACGCCCCGGAAGGCGTGGACCCGGACGTGGCGCGCACCCGTGAGTACAACCGCAAGGGCGAGCTCGACGACTTCCGCCAGACGTGCGCGCTGCTCAAGGAGAGCTGGCGCGGCACGCGGAAGCGCCTGTGGCTGGTGATCGCCGTGGCGAAGGTCGACCTGTTCCAGAACGCCGAGTCGTTGCGCCAGGCGGGGCGCTACTACCTGCCGGCGGAGCAGCCGAAGGACGACAGCCCGTTCGCCCGCGAGCTGCGCGCGCTGGTGAACCACCTCGGCGAGGAGCGCTTCGGCACGGCGGAGCGGCCGCGCATCGCCGTGGTGCCGCTGGTGTCGTTCCCGGAGGATTACCCTGTCGGCGAGTCGGTCGTGCAGTCCACCGGCAAGCCGGACGTCATCTCGGTGCTCCTGACCACCTTCATCAACACACTCTGGGAGTTCAGTGGCGATGATCGAGCCTGATCGCGGGGCATTGGGCGTGGAACTGGAGCACGCGCTCGTCCACGCCGAGACGCTCCTGGCCGCGGTGGACCAGGCGACCTGGCGGCTGAACGTCCTGCGCGCGTGGCAACTGGTCTTCCTGCTCGCCGGGGCGGCGGTCACCGGCGGCCTGGTGGACGCAGGGGGGTTGGCCGCCGCCGTGGCCGCGGTGTCCGTCGCGGCGGCTTCCGGTGGAGGTGTGGGCGTGCTGTTCCTGGCGACCACCCGGATGAGGGGTACCCGCGACCGCGACGCCATGGTGATGGTGAGCCTGTCCCGGACCGCGCGGGACCTGCTTCCCGTGGTGGCGCAGGACGAGCAGTGGTCGGAGCTGCGGCTGGCGACGACCCGCGCGAGGATCGCCCGGTTCCCGATCTCGGAGCGGTCGCGATGACGGGGAGGGCGGCGTGGGTCTACGTGGGGCGGCTGGCCGACGTGCTCCAGATCCTGACCGTGATCGGCGGCCTGGCGTTCGTGGCGTTCGCGGTGGCGGGCGTCGACGTCCTCGCCGATCCCGGCGACCAGACCCTGTTGCTCGCCGCGATCGTGCTCGGCGCCTCGTCGCTCCTGGCTGTGCTCGCGGGCGTGGTCCGAGCACAGGCGCCCGCCAGCGGCTTCGAGGAGAACGGCCGCGCGACGAACCGGATGCTGTACGTGACGGCAGCGGTGCTGTTCGCGCTGGCCGTGGTCGCGCTGGCGCTCCTGGTGTACCGCGACCCACCCGCCCAACCGCTCTGCTGGTCCTGAGCCTCGAGGTCTCGGCTCCACGGTAAGCGCTTTCCCTCCGACGTCCGGAACCACCGCGGACGGGGCACAGGTCGGTCGGTGACGCTGCCGAGCGTCACCGGAGACGTCAGGAGCGGGTGATCAGGGTGTTGCACTCGCGCTGGAGCGCGATGTCGTGCCACATCGGGTGGTGGGGTGCGGCGTTGGAGCACACGACCGAGCCCCAGGCGCCGACCCGTGCGGCCGCACGGGCGGCGGTGCGGCAGAACGCGGCGCCGATCGGTCCCTCCTCGAAGGCGCCGTGCAGCGGGGTGTAGCCGATCCAGCCCTCGCCGAACACCAGTGGCACGCCGGTTTCGGCGGCCCAGTCGGCGGCGGCGTCGATCCAGGTCGTCAGCCGCTCGCGCATGGCGGTGCGGTGGGTGGCGTAGCGGTCGTGGAGCCAGGCGTCCCACTTGCCGGGGTCGCACCAGTCGTGGACGTACACCTCCCGTCGGCCGACGATGGTGGCGTCCAGCCGCCACCGCTGCCCCTCCGGCGGGAGCCAGTCGTCCAGGTCCGGCGCGCCGGGGCGCAGCAGGTCGCGGCGGGCGCGGTCCTGGGGGAACGGACGGGTCGTGTCGCGCAGGGCGAACTCGTCGAGCAGCTCGTCCAGCACGCCGTACACGTACGGGTGGAACACCGCCACGTCCGCGGTGCGCGGGACGCCGTGCAGGGAGCCGACCGGCACCCCCGCGTAGTTCACCGCGACCCGCTGGGCGGGGTGGCGCTCCTTGAACCGGGCCAGTCCGCGCTCCAGGCGCGGGCGCAGCGCCACCACCGGGTCCCCGGCCAGGCCCTCGGCCAGGCCGCCCGCCTGCACCTCGTTGTGCAGTTCGGTGAACGCCACCCGGTCGGCCAAGCCGTGCTCGTCCAGCAGGTCGAGCAGGTCGGCCAACGCGTCGGCCAGCGCCGTCGCGCGGTCCTCCGGGTCGATCGCGCGCACGGCGTCGTGCCAGGCGGGGGAGAGGGCGAAGGCCGGGCTCTGCTGGTACTCCCAACTGGACAGGACGACGAAGCAGTCGTGCCGCCGCGCGGCGCGGAACAGGTCGAGCAGCCGTTCCCGCGCGTCGACGGTGGTCTCGACCCGCACGTCGTACCAGCGGACCCGTTCGCCGTAACCGCCGCCCAGCGGGCCGAGCCGCAGGGCGGAGGTGTCCACACCGGAGCGGAACAGCAGCAGCGGCATCGCGCAGATCCGCACGGTGTTGTACCCGCGCTCCACCGCCTCGGCGAAGCAGCGGTCCAGGTCCTCGAACGGCTCACCGGGCCCGGAACGGGTGTACCAGGTGAAGTCCCACAGCGTGATGGTCAGCTTCCCGGGGGTCACGCCTTCACCGCCCCGGCGGTCAGGCCCTCCAGCAACTGCTTGCGCAGCAGGAAGAACACCAGCAGGCTCGGCACGGCGGCCAGCACCGATCCGGCGAGCACCAGGTCGTACTGCCGCCCGGTGGCGCCGAACAGCGCCTGGATGCCCATCGGCAGCGTGTAGTCCTCGGGCTCGCTGATCACGATCAGCGGCCACAGCAGGCTGTTGTAGCTGGTGAGGAACGACCACACGCCCAGCGCGCCCAGCGCGGGACGCAGCAGCGGCAGCACCACCCGTCGGAACAGGCCGAGCTCGGTGCAGCCGTCGACGCGGGCGGCGTCGACCAGTTCGTCGGGGATGGCCTGCTCGGTGAACTGGCGCATCATGAAGATCCCGAACGCGGGCGCGACCCAGGGCACGACGAGCGCGAACCACGGCTCGGTGAGCCGAGCCTTGGCGACCATGACGAACAGCGGCACGACGATCACCGCGAACGGCACGGCCAGCGAGCTGAACATGATCGTGAACAGGGCCTGGCGACCGCGGAAGCGGTACTTGGCGAAGGCGAACCCGGCCAGCGAGCACAGCAGGACCGCGACCGCGGTGGAGATGACGGCGACGACCGTGCTGATGGTGAACCAGCTCCAGAACGGCTGCGCCTGCAGCAGCCCCCGGTAGTTGTCCGGCACGGCCGGGTCCGGCAGCAGGGTGGGCGGGTAGGAGAAGATGTCGGCCCGGCTCTTGAACGACGACGCCAGCGCCCACAGCAGCGGCAGCGCGAAGACCGCCAGCAGGGCGATCAGGAAGGCGTAGAGCAGGACGCGGCCGGCGAGCGGACGACGTGCGGTCAGGGTGCTCATCGGGGGTCCCTTCCCACGCCGAGCAAGCGGTTGGCCAGCAGCCCGAGGGCCACCACGACGACGAACAGCACCACACCCGCGGCGGCGGCGTAGCCGAGCTGCTGGCGCTGGAAACCCGCGCGGTAGACGAACATCGCCACCGACAGCGTCGACTCGCCCGGCCCTCCCTGGGTGAGCAGGAACGGCTCTTCGAAGATCTGCGCCGTGCTCACCAGCACGGTCACGGCCACGAACGCCGTCACCGGCTTGAGCGCCGGCAGCGTCACGCTGGTGAAGCGCCGCAGCGGCCCCGCGCCGTCGATGGCGGCGGCCTCGTACAGCTCGCGCGGCACGTTCTGCAGCCCGGCCAGGAAGAACACGGTCAGGTAGCCGGTCCAGCGCCACAGCACCAGGACGACCACGGTGACCTTGGCCCAGGCGGGGTCACCGGTCCAGTCGACGCCGCCGAACCCGAACACCGCCTTCAGCACCCCGTTGACGATGCCGAACTCCGTGTCGAAGAACAGGCCGAACACCAGGGTGATCACGATGGGGGAGATGACCACCGGCATGAAGAAGGCCAGCCGGAACACGTCGCGGCCACGCAGCCCGCGGGCGTTGAGCGCTTGGGCGGTCAGCAGCGCCGCCGGGACCACGACCAGCAGCGTGAACACCACGTACCACGCGGTGTTGCCCATCGAGGTCCAGAAGCTCGCGTCGGTGAGCAGGTCGGCGTAGTTGCGCAGCCCGACCCAGCGCGGCGTGCCGAGCCCGGCCCACTCGGTGCAGCTGAGGTACAGGCCGACCAGGATCGGCACCGCCATGAACAGCCCGAACAACACGAAGAACGGGGACACGAAGGCGTAGGGAGCCGCCTCGCGCTGGTGCCGCGACCACCACGAGCCGCCGGCCGCGTCGGCGGTCGTCGTCGACGCGCGGTCGAGGGTCGAGGTGCTCATCGCTTCACCTGCTGCCGGTAGGCCGCGATGCCCGCCTTGATCGCGGCGTGCGCGGACGTGCGCCCCCGGAGTGCGTCGAGGACGGGTCCGCCCAGCACGGTGGCCAGCACCTGCATGCCCGCGGCCTGGTGGAACAGCGGCAGGTCGTCGGCCGCCGCCGAGTAGACGTCGAACACGCGCTGGCCGCCGAGGTACTCGTCCCGCACCGCGAGCAGTTCGGGGTCGCGGTACAGGGGCCGCAGCGTCGGCAGGTAGCCGCCCGCGTGGTAGCGCAGCACCTGGCCCTCGCGGGTCAGGTAGACCCGGCGCAGGAACTCCAGCGCCGCCTGCGTGGCGGGCTTGTCCTTGACGACGGTGAACGCGGTGCCGCCGAGCGTGGTGGCCAGGTGGCCGCCGCCGGCGAACCTCGGCAGCGTGCGCATCCGCCACCGCCCCTTCTGGTCGGGCACGTTGGCCTGCAGGCCGTAGGCGTTGTACCAGTTCGGCATGGCGGTCGCGGCGAGTCGCCCGGACTTCAGCGCGGCGGCGCACGCGCTGCCGTACGGGTCGGGCAGCGCCAGCAGGAACCCGCTCCGCACCCCGCGTGACAGGAACTCCAGCACTTCGACCGCCTCGGGCGAGTCGAGCACGAGGGCGCCGGACTCGTCGAACACCCGCCCGCCGCGTTGCAGCAGCACCTGCGTGAAGCCGTTGACGATCGCGCCGTTGTCGCCGACCGACACCATGCCCAGGCTGACCTGCCGGTCGCGGGCCAGCCGCTCGCCGTGCTCGGCCAGCTCCTCCCACGTCGTCACGTCCTCGGGGACGCCGTGCTCGGCGAACACGTCCTGCCGGTAGTACAGCACCGTGATCGAGTTGTCGGAGTCGAGGCCGTAGGGCCGGCCGCCCACCGCGTACGGGGCGAGCTTGAGCAGGTCGTCGCCGAACGGCGCGACCTCGTCGGTCAGGTCGACGAACAGGTTCTCGGCGATCGCCGAGCCCATCACCCGCGGGAACTGGTCGATGACCACGCCCGCCAGGTCCGGGGTGTTCCCGTCGGCCACCGCCTGGGCGATCATGCGGGTGACGATGTCGCCCGGCGCGGCGGAGGTGATCCGCGGTCGGAAGGTGAACGCCGAGCCGCCGGTGATGGCGGGATCGGCAGCGGCCTCGGTGAACGTGGTGACGTAGCCGGGGTCGTGGGTCCAGACGCGCAGGTCCACGCCGCCGGAGGTGATCGGCGCCGTCGAACGGGCGCCGCACGCGCCCGACGCGCCCAGGGCCGTGACGCCGAGCGCGCCGCGCAGCAGGGACCTCCGGCTCAGGCGGCTCACCACAGCTCCACCCGCGTGCGGCGGACCAGCCGGACCGAGTCGACCGCGGCGGTGTCCCGTGCGGCCTCGTACCGCGAGCGCACCGACTGGTCGACGTACACCGCGTTGCCGTCCGGGCGCGGCAGCACCCGGATCTCCACGCCGTGCTCCAGCACCTCGTCGGCGAAGCGGCGCAGACCGATCTCCCACTCCGGGCCGTGCCAGAAGTGGTCGGCCACGAGCCGGCCGCCGACGTACGCGCGGGCGACGTCCCCGGTGTAGTCGCACCCCAGCAGCACCTCGCCGTCGCCGCGCAGCGCCTCGGCGGGCACGGCGACGTGGAAGACCGCGGCGTGCTCGAAGTCCTCGTCCACCGGCGCCGACGCCCGCAGCCGCGGACCGCCCGTCCGGGCGGGTGGCGCCTTGGCTTCGGCGCGCACGGCCGTCGTCACCGGTTCGCACGACGTGGCGTCCGTGGCGAGGCGCACGCGGGTGAACGCGCCGTGCGGCTCTCCGGCGAGCCGTTCGGGCAGGAACGACACGTCCAGCAGACCGGCCGTCGTCTCCACCCACGCCGAGTCGCCGTCGACCACCACGGGCTCGTCGCACAGCACCAGCGTGTCGACCCCGGCCGACGACAGCCGCTGCAACCGGAGCCCGGTGTCCTCGTCGAGGACCAGCAGTCGTGCCGTCGCGCCGTCGGGCGTGGTGGCCGTGAGCACGGCGTCCACGCCGGGACGGGGGACGGTGGCCACGCCCTGGTCGTCGACCGGCGCGCCGCGCACCCGCGTGCCGGCGGGGAACGCGAACCGCGCGGGGATGCCCGCCGTGGCCACGAACACGGCGGTGGGCACGCCGTCCCAGGTGAACCGGGTCACCGGCATCGCGCTCGCCCAGGCCAGGTCCACTCCGCCGACCACGTACCCGATGGGCCACGCGAAGTGCGCTCCGGACGGGATCGTCACGCCCTCGGCGGGCAGCCGCACGGTCCGGTCGCCGAGCACGACGTCGAACCGCACGTCGTGGTGCTCGGGCAGCGGTTCGTGGGGCTGGTGGTTGTTGACGAACAGGAACGCCCGGTCACCGCTCCACCGCACCGACCAGCGCAGCGTGCCGCGGTCGTCCAGGTCCGGCGGCCGTTCGTCGGGCAGGTGTGCGACGGCCGGCGCGAGGTCGGCGCCGCAGTCGCGCAGGAACAGGTGCTGAAGTCGCAGCGCCGCGAACGACGGCCGCACCTGCCCGTACTGGCCCAGCGGGGCCTGGAAGTCGTAGTCCACGACCGGCAGGTCGTTGGGGTAGCCGGTCTCGTGCGACTCCTGGTTGCCCGTCGCGAGGTCCAGTCGCTGCGAGCAGCCGTGGTAGAGGTAGTAGCCCTGCCACGCCGACCCGCTCGCGAGCTTGGCCAGCGCCAGGGCCGAGACGTCCGCCGCCGGGACGAGGGGACGGCGGTGGTACGCGATCGCCATGCCGCCGCCCAGCTCGCACGTCGCGTAGGGGTAGCGGGTGTCGTCGGGACCGCTGCCCTCGGGTGCGGTGGTGCGCAGGTCGGCGCCGATCGCGTGGTCGTCCCGGATCGGGGTGGGGAAGTAGTGGCGGCGGACCTCGCGCGCCCAGCCGTCGGAGACGTCCTCCCAGAACGCCTCGGGATAGCCGCCGTAGACGGGGATCACGACGTCGGGCGGGAGCCGGGCGGCGCCCCAGCCGGTCGCCGTCCACAGTGGAGCGCTCATGCCCGCCGCTTCGGCGAGCACGCGCAACGTGGCCAGGTGGTCGGGCTGGTCGTACAGCTCGTTCTCCACCTGCACCGCGACGACCGGACCGCCGTCCGCCCACCACAGCCCGGCCAGCTGCCCGGCGATCGCCTCGTAGTACGGCCGCACGAGGTCGAGGTAGGCGGGGTCGTCGGTGCGCGGTGTGCGGCCCGACCCGTCCACCCAGTCCGGGAAGCCGCCGTTGCGGCACTCGCCGTGCGACCACGGACCGAGCCGCACCGACACCGCGAGGCCGAGCTCGGCGCACAGCTCGACGAAGCGCCGCACGTCGCGGTTGCCGTCGAAGCGCAGCCGCCCGCGCACTTCCTCGTGGTGGTTCCAGAACAGGTAGGTGGCGACGAGGTCGATCCCGCCCGCTCTCATCATCAGCAGCTCGCGCCGCCAGAACGCCTCCGGGAAGCGGCTGAAGTGGAACTCGCCCATCACCGGCAGCCACGGGCGCCCGTCCCGGCTCACCGCGCGGCTGTCGACCCGCACCGGCCGGGGACCACCGGCGCCCATCGGCAGGTGCCCCACCAGCGGCGGGACGGGGACGTGAGCGTGCAGCGTGGGCATGTGGCGCTCCTGGTCTCCGGTGGCCGGGCGGGTTCATCGTGGGCACCGGCCTCGGCACTGTCAAGGATTATTCATAATTAATGAGGACTTGCTACGCTCTTGGACGACCACCGCGGGGAGGAGCGACATGGCCCGCTACACCGGCCGAGGAGTGCACTACCAGGTCGTGCAGGACATCGGCTCGCGGATCGTGGCCGGCCGGCACGCGCCCGGCGACGTGCTCGACCTGCGCGCCCTGGGCGACGAGCTGGACGTCAGCCTCACGGTGCTGCGCGAGGCGCTCAAGGTGTTGACCGGCAAGGGCCTCGTGGACGCCAGGCAGAAGCGGGGCACGTTCGTCCGGCCCCGGGCGGAGTGGAACCTGCTCGACGCCGACGTGATCGACTGGCGCATCGACGGCGGCGACGCCGAACGCGTCCTGCGCGACCTGGCGGACCTGCGATCCGTCATCGAGCCCGCGGTCGCCCATCGGGCCGCGCTGCGCCGCACCGACGACGACCTGCGAGCCCTCGACGCGGCGCTGGACGCCATGGCCTCGGCCGGGCGCGATCCCGCCGCCGCGGCGGAAGCCGACGCCGTGTTCCACCGCGCGCTGCTCGCCGCCACGGGCAACGAGCTGTTCGCGCGCATGGACCTGCTCCTGGAACCCGGCCTGCGCGCCCGTGACCGCCTGGTGCACGCCCACACCGACGTCGACGACCCCGTGCCCAGCCACCGCGCGGTCCTCGACGCCGTGCGCGCCGGCGACGGCCCGCGCGCCGAGCTGGCCATGCTCGACCTGCTGGCCAAGGCCCTGGAGGACCTCGACGCGGTGGCCGCCCGGACGGAGCGCCGGTGACCGGGCCGCTGTCCGGCCGCGTCGCCGTGGTCACGGGCGCGGCGCGGGGCATCGGCGAAGCGACCGCGCGCCGGCTGGCCCGTGACGGCGCGGCCGTCGCGCTGCTGGACGTGTCACGGGAGGTCGAAGCCGTGGCGTCGGCCATCACCGGCGCCGGTGGACGCGCGGTGGCCGCGCACTGCGACGTCAGCTCCGAATCCGACTGGGCCCGGGCGGTCCGCGTCTGCCGCGACGAGCTGGGGCCGGTCGACGTGCTGGTCAACAACGCGTACACGGTCGACGTGCGGCCCGCGCACGAGACCACCACGCGGTCCTGGGAACGGCAGCTCGCGGTCAACCTCACCGGTGCGTTCCTCGGCGTCCGCGAGTGCCTGCCCGACCTGCGCCGCGACCGGCGCGGCGCGGTGGTGCTGACCTCCTCCGTGCACGCCCTCGTCGGCCTGCCGGGGCGCGCCGCCTACGCCTCGGCCAAGGCCGGGCTGACCGGCCTGACCCGCCAACTGGCCGCCGAGTACGGCGCCGAGCTGCGCGTCAACGCGGTCCTGCCCGGGCCGGTGCTCACCGCCGCCTGGGACGACATCGGGCCCGACGACCGCCGCGCCAGCGCCGAGCAGACCGTCGTGGGACGCCTCGGCCGCCCGGCGGAGGTGGCCGCCGTCATCGCCTTCCTGGTCGGCGACGACGCCTCCTTCGTCACCGGCGCCTGCGTGCCGGTCGACGGCGGGTGGAGCGTCTACAAGACCTCGTCCTGACCGGTCGTCGCGACCAGAGAGGAGGGCGCCGCGTGAAGATCACCGCCGTCGAGACGTTCCTGGTCCCACCCCGTTGGCTGTTCTGCCGCGTCAGCACCGACGAAGGCGTCACCGGCTGGGGCGAACCGGTGGTGGAAGGCCGGGCGGACACCGTGCGCGCGGCCGTCGAGGAGCTGTCCGACCTGCTCGTCGGCGCCGACCCGGGCCGCATCGAGGACCTGTGGCAGGTGATGACGAAGTCCGCGTTCTACCGCGGCGGCCCCGTCCTCTCCAGCGCCGCCGCCGGCGTCGACCAGGCCCTGTGGGACATCCTCGGCAAGTCGCTCGGCGTGCCCGTGCACCGACTGCTCGGCGGCGCGGTCCGCGACCGGGTCCGCGTGTACGGGTGGATCGGCGGTGACGAGCCCGCCGAGGTCGCGGACGCCGCCGCCGCGCAGGTCGCCGCCGGGCTCACCGCCGTGAAGGTCAACGCGAGCGGCCGGACGGGCCCGATCCCGACCCGCTCCGAGACCGCCGCCGTCGTCGCGCGCCTGGCCGCGGTGCGCGAGGTCATCGGGGACGACCGCGATGTCGCCGTGGACTTCCACGGCCGGTTCACCACGGCCGCAGCCCTGCGCGTGCTGCCCGAGCTGGCGCCGCTCCACCCGCTGTTCGTGGAGGAACCGGTCCTGCCCGAGCACCGCGACCGGCTCGCCGACGTCGTGAGGGCGAGTCCCGTGCCGATCGCCTGCGGTGAACGCCTGTACTCGCGAGCGGACTTCCTGCCCGCGTTGCGCGCCGGCGTCGCGGTGGTGCAGCCGGACCTGTCCCACGCGGGCGGCATCTCCGAGGTGCGGCGCATCGCGTCCCTGGCGGAGGTCCACGACGCGTTGCTGGCACCGCACTGCCCCCTGGGCCCCATCGCGCTGGCCGCCAGCCTCCAGGTCGCGTTCGCCACCCCCAACTTCCTGATCCAGGAGCAGAGCATCGGCATCCACTACAACCGGGGCGCCGAACTGCTCGACTACGTGCTCGACCGCACCCCGTTCACCTTCCACGACGGCGCGATCCGCCGCTGGGACGCGCCCGGCCTGGGGATCGAGGTCGACGAGGACGCGGTGCGGCGCGCGGACGCGGTCGGACACCGGTGGCGACCCCCGGTGTGGCGGCACGACGACGGTTCGTTCGCCGAGTGGTGACGAGGAGCGGAGGAAGACGTGCGGTTGATCGAGGCACTGCGTGACCACCGGCTGATGGCCATCATCCGCGGGCGCGACGCCGAGGCGTGCGAGCGCGTCGCCGCCGTGCTCGTGGACAACGGGATCTCGCTGGTGGAGGTGTCGCTCACGGGCACCGACGCGCTCAAGGTCATCGAGCGCGTCGCCGCGACCGCGGGCCCGGGTGTCCACGTCGGCGCGGGCACCGTGCTGACCGCCGACGACGCCCGCCGGGCGCGGGACGCGGGTGCGACCTTCGCCGTGACCCCGGCCCTGGGTGAAGGCGTGCAGGCGTCGGTCGGGCTGGGGCTGCCGGTCCTGGCGGGCGCGTTGACCCCCACGGAAGTCCTTGCGGCGCACCGCGCGGGCGCCGCGGCGGTCAAGGTGTTCCCGGCGTCCTCGCTCGGACCCGGGCACGTCGCCGCGCTGCGCGCACCGTTCCCGGACGTCCCGCTCGTCCCGGTGGGCGGCATCGGCGTGGACGACGTCGAGCGGTACCTGGCGGCCGGCGCGGTCGCCGTCGGCATCGGCTCGCCGCTCACCGGTGACGCGCCCGACGGGGGAGACCTGGCGGGGTTGGCCCGGCGGGCCCGCGCGTTCGTCGCGAAGGCGGTCGGGGCGTGATCGACGCGATCGCGTTCGGCGAGACCATGATGTCGTTGCGGTCGACCGGCGGCTGGCGCCTCGGCTCGACCGCCACCACCTCGATCGCCGGCGCGGAGAGCACCGTGGCCATCGGGCTAGCCAGGCTGGGCCACACCGCCCGGTGGGTGGGCCGCGTGGGCGCGGACGAGCCGGGCGAGCTGGTGCTGCGGACGTTGCGGGCAGAGGGCGTGGACACCTCCGCGGTGGTCCGAGACGAGGACGCGCCCACCGGGCTGATCCTGTTCGAGCAGCGCACCCCTGACGTGACCCGCGTGCTGTACCACCGCGCCGGGTCCGCCGGGTCACGCCTGACCGGGCAGGACGTGGTGGCGGGCCTGACCGGCGGCGCCCGGCTGCTCCACGTCACCGGCATCACGCCCGCGCTCGGCGCCGAACCGCTGGCCGCCACCCACGCCGCCGTGGACCACGTGCTCGACCAGGGCGGCCTGGTGTCCTTCGACGTCAACCACCGCAGCCGCCTGTGGTCCGCGGCGGAGGCGTCACGGGTGCTCACCCCGTTGGCGCGCAAGGCATCTGTGGTCATCGGCTCGCCCGAGGAGCTCGACCTCGTCGGGAGCCCCGGCGACCACGTCGTCACCAAGCTCGGCGCGGACGGCGCCCGGGTGCGCACCGCCACCGGCACTTGGACCGCGCCCGCCCACCGGGTCCGGGCCGTGGACCAGGTGGGCGCCGGCGACGCGTTCACGGCCGGCTACCTGTCCGGCCTGCTGGACGGCCTCGACCCGGCGGCGTGCCTGGCGCGGGCCAACACGACGGCCGCGTTCGCCGTCATGACCGTCGGCGACTGGGAAGGCCTGCCGACCAGGCCCGAACTGCCACTGCTCGACCTGGCCCCCGGCTCAACCCTGCGATGACCCCAGCGACCGCCTGGCGACCGCCTCCCGGCCGCCTCGCGGCCGGCAAGTCGCCCGTGCGTCACCCGGTGCGGTCGCGCCGCTGCTCCTTCGGCACGTACTCGAACGTCGGACCCGCCGTCGTCCGACCGTCGCCACTGGGCATCCGCATCAGCGCACGCGCCCGCTCGCGCAGCGCGTACATGACCCCGACCGAGGCGCCGAGCCGCGCCGGGCTCCCGGTGAACGCTTCCTCCAACAGGTGCAGCAGACCGCAGTAGGTGTCGTTGAACTCCTCCTGCGCGAGCCGGACGGGGCTGCCCGGCGCGTAGTCCGCCGTGCGCTGGTTCGGCCGCATCGGCGCCACACCACCGAGGTCCACGGGCAGTTCTTCGCCCGTGGGGCCGGACCGCGGCGTGTCACCCGCCCGGAACCGCCTGCCCCGCTTCAACTCCACGAACCGGTAGTAGTGCGCGACCTCGTCGCGGTCCGGGTGGAACACGTCCCGGTCGCCGTCCCAGACCTCCGTGCGGGCCGCGCCCTCGCCCTGCTCGACGATCTCGCCGATCGCCGCGAGCGCCGACTCCAGGTCCTGCACCGCGATCGCCCGACCGCCGCCCCGGTGCAGGCGGAAGTCGCGGACCTGCCGCCCGGGGTCGCCGGTGAACACGGCCTCCTCGCCGAGCGAGGCGCACAGGTCGCGCAGACCCTGCTCGATCGCCGCGTAGAACTGGCCGATCGTGGCGTAGCCCTCGGTCTGCGCGGGCCCGTCGGCACGGGCGGGCTGCTCGATGTGCAGGAACACCTCCAGGGCGGCCGGGCCGAACGGGGCGAGCCCGACCCGCACGGACCCGTCACTGTGGGGCAGCGGGTGGGGGTAGGTCGGCAGCAGGTGCGGCGCGTCGAGCACCGGGTCGCCACCGACGGCGTTGAGCAGGTTCGCCGCCAGCAGCAGGTGCAGCATCTCCTCGGCGAACACGGTGCCGACGACCTCGGCGGCCTCGGCGTTGCGCTGGGGATCGAGGGAGTACAGGGCGCAGAGGTACGGCGGCAACGTGGCGTGCTCCAGCTCGATCGCCCATTGCAGGTGCGCGCGCAGGTCCTCGATCGTGGTGATGCCGGTCATGGTGGTCCTTCCTCGAAGGCACGCGGGCGAACGGCCCGCTGACCGGGAAGACCGGACAGCCCTCGGATCGGTGACCGCGGGAAGACCGGACGAACGTCACAGTGCCCGCGGCAGAGGGGCGTCCTCACGGCGCCGGTGGGCTCGCGTCGGGCCGGACGACCGCGACCGGGGCACGGCGAGTGGCGCAGCACCGCTTGACTGGCGCCCCCGCCCGACCGAGGGCAGGCGGGCGCAGGTGCCGGCCAGGACCGAGCCGAGCGGCGGGCTGTGACACCGCCGGCGCGTCACAAAACCCGGAGGTGTCCGGTCTTCGCTGGTGATCCCGTTCCTCAAGGAGGTCTTGCCATGTCGTTCACCGTGGTGCAGGAAGCGCACCCACCCGTCATCCCGGCCGGTGCGCACGCGATGACCGTCGTCGTCGAGTACCCGCCCGGCGACCCCGGCACCCCGCCGCACCGGCACCCCGGACCGGCCTTCGGCTACGTGCTGGAGGGCGAGATGGTCTTCGAGCTCGAAGGCGAACCGGCGCGCGTCGTGCGAGCGGGCGAGGCGTTCTGGGAACCGGGTGGCGATGTCATCCACTACCAGGACGGCAACAACCGCGACGACATCCCGGTGCGGTTCACCGTCACCATGCTGTGCGAGCCGGGCAAGCCCATGGTCGACCTCGTGGACGCCGACGAACTCGCCCGGCGGGCGGACCGCCGGGCGCCGCGGCCGAACTGACCCGGGGCCACGCAGTTCATCCGGCTGGTCGGGGAGAGGACGCCGTCGCACACGGCGTCCCGGATCTCGGCGACGTCGCCTCGCGGGCACGGCCCGGTGAGCCCGCGGACGACGTCGCCGAGCCGGTCGGGATCACCCTCGCTGCCGCCTGGCCCGACCGGGCACCACGGTGATCTTCGACGGCGGCGAGGAGATCGCGTCGGACACGCTCGTGATCTTCTCGGGGTTGAGCAGCCACAGCAGGTGGTCGATGCCCTCGGTCGTCGCGCCGACCGCGACCACGCCGAACTCCGCGCCGTTGCGCAGCAGCACGGCGCAGGGCTGCCCGTTCGCGCTCACCCACCGCACGTCGACGTCGTTCCAGAACCAGGAGGAGAACGAGCCGAGGTACCGCTGCACGGCGGGCACGCCCACGATCGGCTTGCGCGCGACGCCCAGCCTGCCGTTGCCGTCGGACAGGCTGGTCACGTCCGGCGCGAAGAGCCGTTCCAGCGACGCCATGTCACCGGCGCGGGCGGCCGCGATGAAGGCGGCCAGCAGCTCCCGCTGCGCGTCGGGGGTCACCTGCCTGCGCCGTTCGCCGGCCATGTGCTTGCGCGCCCGGCTGACCAGCTGGCGCACCGCGGGCTCGGTCGACTGGAGGATGTCGGCGACCTCGGCGTAGGCGTAGCCGAAGGCTTCCCGCAGCACGTACGCGGCGCGTTCGTTGGGGGTGAGCTTCTCCATCAGCATCAGGGCCGCGAGCTCCAGGGCCTCACCGCGCTCGGCGCCCAGGTACGGGTCGGCGCTCGTGTCGACCGGCTCGGGCAGCCACGGCCCGACGTACGTCTCGCGCCGCACCCTGGCCGACTGCAGCGCGTTGATGGCGAGCCTGGTCGTCGTGGTCGCCAGGAACGCCTCCGGGTTGACCACCTGGCTGCGGTCGTACAGCTGCCACCGCACCCAGACGTCCTGCACCAGGTCCTCGGCCTCGGCGACGCTGCCGAGCATGCGGTAGGCGATCCCGAACAGGCGCGGCCGCAGGGTCGTGAAGATCGCCGCGGCCCGTGCCAGGTCGTCCGAGTCCCCTGGTCCGGCAGTCGCGCTGGAATCCGTCAACCGTCGCCTCCGTGCCCGTTCGTGCCGATCTCGGCGGTGCCGAAGGTACCCCGTCGCACCGACGGCCGTTCTCCGTCACAACCGGGCGACCCATCCGGTCTCAGGGGGTGACCTGAGAGAACGGGGACAGCATGAGAACCGTCGACCTCCGCGTCCGGATGCGCGCACGCCCGATCGAGGAGCCCCATCGCGTCGCCACCCGGCTGGAGCTGTTGTTCGACCTGACGTTCGTGGTCGCGGTGGCCGGTGCCGTCGGTCAGCTCGCGCACGCGATCGAGGGCGGTCACGCGTCGTCCGGTGTGGTGGCGTTCCTCCAGGTCTTCTTCGCGATCTGGTGGGCGTGGATGAACTTCACCTGGTTCGCCTCGCCGTACGACACCGACGACGTCGGCTACCGGTTGATGACCATGCTCCAGATGGCGGGCGTGCTCGTGCTGGCCGCCGGCGTGCCGGCCGCCGCCGAGGGCGATCTGCGCACGGTGACGCTCGGTTACCTGGTCATGCGGCTGGCGCTCGTCGCGCAGTGGGTGCGGGTGGCGGTCGAGGACCCGGAGAGCAGGCGCACGGCCCTGCGGTACGCCGCGGGCATCACGGTCGCGCAGGCCGGTTGGCTGCTGCGGCTCGTGGCGGCGGAGTCCGGCGCGCTCGCCGGCGGTTGGTCGCTGCCCGCGTTCGTCGTGCTGGCGCTGGTCGAGCTGGCCGTGCCGCCGTGGGCGGAGCGGGGGCGGCGGACGACCTGGCACCCCCACCACATCGCCGAGCGGTACGGCCTGTTCACGATCATCCTGCTCGGAGAGGGCGTGTTCGCCGCGTCGACCGGTGTCGACGCGGCGGTGCGCGAGGGTTGGACGTGGTCGCTGACCGCGGTCGCGGGGTCCGGGCTGGTGCTGGTGTTCGCGCTGTGGTGGCTGTACTCGCTGGAGCCCGCGGGCGACGCGCTGGCCGAGGCGAGGCGTCGGTCGTACCTGTGGGGTTACGGCCACTTCGGGCTGTTCGCCGCCCTGGCGGCCCTCGGCGCCGGCCTGGAGGTCGCCGTGGTGCGGACCGCGCACCGCGGCGAGGTCTCGGAGGTGGCCGCCGGCTGGGCGGTGGCCGTGCCGGTCGCCGCTTTCCTGGTGCTGCTGTGGGCGGTGCACGCCCCGTTCATCCGGAGGTCGTTCATCCGGAGGTCGTTCATCCGGCACGCGCGCCTGCTGATCGGCGCCGCGGCCGTCGCGGTGTCGCCGTCGACGGTGCCGGTCGTGGGGCTGCCCGGCACCGTGACGCTGATCGCCGCCGTGTGCGTCGCCGTCACCGCGTCGACCGTGGTGCACCACCAGCTGAACGCTTAGCGCTCGTTCCCGGCACCTGGTCGACCGGCGCACACCGCCTTGCCCCTTGCCCGTCGAGTGGCGTCATGCGGTTGCGGCTCGACGGGGACCCGCCCGGGTGATCCGGAGCGCGCCGGCTGTCACAACCGGGAAGGCTGTCCGGTCTTGCTTGCGACAGAGGTGCCCGGACCGGCCGGGCGCCCCGGCCCGAAAGGCTCGTCATGAAGATCGTCGTCATCGGTGGTACCGGTCTGATCGGCGCCAAGCTCGTGCGCAGGCTGGGCGAGCACGGTCACGAGGCGGTGCCCGCGTCGCCCGACTCGGGCGTCGACACGCTGACCGGCGTGGGCCTGGACGAGGTGCTGGCAGGCGCTCAGGTCGTGATCGACGTCTCCAACTCGCCGTCGTTCGCGGACGAGGCCGTGATGCACTTCTTCCGCACCTCCACCACCAACCTGCTCGCCGCCGAGGAGAAGGCGGGCGTCGGCCACCACGTGGCGCTGTCGGTGGTGGGCACCGAACGGCTCACCGACAGCGGTTACATGCGGGCGAAGGTCGCGCAGGAGCAGCTGATCAAGGACTCGGGGCAGCCCTACTCGCTCGTGCACGCGACCCAGTTCTTCGAGTTCGTGCGGAGCATCGCCCAGGCGGCGACGGACGGCGACACCGTGCGCCTGTCCGACGCCCTGATCCAGCCGATGGCCGGCGACGACGTGGCGAGCGCGGTCGGGCGCACCGCCGTGGGCGTGCCGCTCAACGGCATGATCGAGGTGGCCGGCCCCGAGCAGTTCGGCCTCGACGAACTGATCCGCAAGGGCCTCGAGTTCCAGGGCGACCCGCGTGAGGTCGTGACCGACCGGAGCGCCCGCTACTTCGGGGCCGAACTGGCCAAGGACTCACTGCTCCCGGGCCCCGACGCACAACTGTCCACCACCCGATTCGACGACTGGCTGCCGCTGAACCCGCCGCCACCGGCGAAGTAATCACGCCTCACATCCACCGACCGCGTCCAACCGAACCACCCGGACGCGGTCGGTGCGCTCGGGCGAACGACCAACCACAGCACCGTCGACGCCACCTCCTGGTCAGGTTCCCCCACCGCAGTCGCCGAACCGTGGCTACCGGCGGCGCATCGTGCCGCGGCCGATCTACGTGCAACTGTCACTATGGTGACGCACGGTCAGGCAGGAGGAGCAAGTGGACCTGGTCATCGACCCATCGCGGGGGTGGGGCCGTTGAGAATCGGTATGCCGTTCGACGAGGCCGCCGAACTGCTGCATTCCCTCGACGGGTATCGCACCCCGAGCCCGGGGCGCGACAGCCGGCTCGGATTCGCCCACTACGAGTCCGAGCTCACCATCTCGCTCAGCCCTGATCGGGAGCGGCGGGTGAAAGCCATCGAGCTCTACCGGCCCGAGCGCGACGTCACTATCAGGTTCGGGGACATCGCAATATTCGACACCCCGGCCGACGAAGTCATCCAGAGGCTTTCGGGCGTCACGCGCTTGGAGGTCGAGGACGAGGGGCTTCACGTCGTTGCGCCGGACCTGCTTCTCGCCCTGGGCCGACCGTTCCGGTCGGACAGCGCCGACGAGCCTGAAGGCTGGTATTTCGAGTCGGTGCTGGTCGCTGCTCCAGGTTACTACGACCGGTAAGTGATCAATTGCCGGTACGATGATCATGGTCATCGCCGTCGAGGTGTAAACCGGTGGTCGCCTGCAGAGCGTGAGGTACTGCGGTTGCTGGTGGCGGCCAGACGTTGCCGTGCCAGGGGTCGACTTCTAGGGGATCGATGTGAGCAGGCAGCACCTCCGGATTAACCGATTCGGCTTCGCCGAGTACGGGGACACGGTTGATCTCTCCCATAGGTTGGACGTTTCCGAGGTAATGGAGACTCTGGATTCCATCGTGGATCTGGTCTTCTCGGAGGAATCTGGATTGTTCGAGTCACTGACGGGCGCCGCGCAAGCGGACTTCGCGGTTCCCTTGGGGATGTGCTCGAAGATGTTGTCCGCGGGTGATTACTCGACAGTTGAGTTGATCTCTGCGGCCTGTGCTGTACGTTACTGCGCCGAGGCGCACCTGTCCGAGTTTCCGGGAGATCTCGTGCAGTTGCTGTCCCGGCTACCTCGTTGAGTGGTCTTGACCACAGGTTGGCAGACTCGTCGAGTGTCTTCCGTTTCCACGGCGCGCCGAACACCTGGACGGGCCTTGGCGCCGGCGGACTGGCCGGCAGCCTGCACTCCGTACAGGTCCACCTCGACGCCGTCGCTGCATCCAAGCTCTCCGAGGCGCTTTTCGCCAACGCCGCGATCCTCGTCGAGGGCACCACCGACAAGGCGGTCCTGGAAGGACTGGCCGAGAAGTCCTCAGTCACCTCGCTGCTCAGCCGAGGCATCACCGTCGCCGACGTCGGAGGCAAGTCCAACATCATGCTCGCCCACGCCATCCTCACGGAACTCGGCGTGCCTTGCTACACCATGTTTGACGGCGACCGCGACGGCGGCGACATCATGCGCGCCCGAGGTAAGGCAGCGGACAAGATCGCTGAGAAGGTCGCGAAGGACATCGCCGACAACCGCAAACTGCTCACTTACCTGGAAGCCGACGTCGAGGACTTCCCGGACACCGTCGCCCACGCCCGCTACGCGGTCCTCGAAGACACCCTTGAACCCCTGCTCAACTCGCAGTGGACTGGCTGGGACGATGAGGCAAGAGCAGTGGTGGCCGAAGGACTGGCCACCGGCAAGAAGAACCCCCTCGTCTACTTCATCACCGCACGCCGCATGACCACTCCACCACCCCGCTTCCTCTTGGACGTCCTGCGCCACGCGCAGAACCTCACTATCTGACGGCGGCGCCGTGGTGGGGCCACAACGACAACCGGTGGGCGGCCAGAACCAGAGGGAGGCGCGACGTTGCCGCCCGAGGTTGGGCTTCGGTCCGATGCGGTGGCGGCTCAACTCCAAGGACTCCGGTGCGGGTCGCAGGTGGAGAAGCTGGCCGTGCGACTCCGCACGGTGACGCGGTGATCACTGATGCTCCGGGCGTCGGAGGAGTGCGGCGTCGAGCGCGAGCTGGTCGCGACCGTCAACGCCTTCGACTCTCATAGCGGGAATCCCCAATCACTATGAGGTGAGATCGGGTGGCGTGAGTGATGCTGCCTCGAACGAACGTTCGTGGCCGATCCGCCGACTTCCCTCGATCGTGTGATGTGGCTATCGGTCAGCGGACACGTAGCGTCCGGTGAGGACTGTTACGGCTCGGAGGTGCGCCGTGCGCATCACGCTCTACCTGCTGAGACGGCACGCTGAGTTCGCCAAGCGCACGCTGCGGCATCACGAACTCCTCGCACAGCGCGATCTCCTGCCGCCGCCGGACGAGTCGACGGAGTGGCTGCTGTTCATGCGGGACACACCTGCACACGGCGTGATGTGGTTCGACTACCTCAACCCGATCATCGCCACCCCGAACGGCGACCGTCCGCTGTCGAAGTCGGCTGGCGCCGTCCTGCTCGTGAAGTTCGACGAGAGGGTCTTCGCTGTCACCTTCGGCACCGGCTTCCACGCGATCGGCCACGCGGACGTCGAACCCGATTTCGGGCTCCGCGTCGCGGCCAACTGCGTGGCGGCCAACTCGCTCACCTGGGCGGACGCCCGCGGCCTCGGGAAGGGCAAGCGCAACGCGACCAGCAGGCTCGCGCAGCCCGGTGAGGTGTTCGCGTTGGGCTTGCTGACCGACGAGGAGTGGATCCGGCAGTTCGGCGGCTACGTCACCATCCCGGGGTTCGCGCGCAGTGCCAAGGGCGCTGACTCGCTCCAACTGGACTTCGACGAGACGTTCGCGCTCGCGGATCTGCCGTCAAAGCTGCGGCAGGCACTCGATCTCTACGAGTCGAAGTCCTACCGCGATCACTTCCCGTTCCTGGACTACTTCCGCAGGGAGACGGACAAGGAGCGGATCGCCGAACTGGACGCCCGGATGACCGAGTGCATGCGGTCGCGTGACTCCGAGGTCGGATTCGCGATGCCCGACGAGTTGGACGTCGTGGCGGATCGGTACCGGTTGTCCCGCTATCGACGTCAGGTAGTGCTCAGGGAACTGCGCACCGAGAGCGTCTACAGTGCGATCGACTCCCTTGAGGGTTGGCAGAACCCACTGCAGTGCAACAAGGTACAGGCACTGGACGCCGCCGGTGGGTCAGTCGGTGCCAAGGAGGAACTTCGACGTTACGTGGTCGGTCTGGTCCGCCACGAGGTCGACGGCGTGAACCAGGACTACGCCGTCACCGCGGGCGCGTGGTTCCGAGTAGATCGTGGTTACGCCGAGATCGTCGACCGGTACCTGGCGGACAACATCCCGGACATCACCGAGACCCTCGACATGCCGGAGTGGGATGACGAGTACTTGATCCGACATGTCGACGGGAACTACGGCGAAGACCGTTACAACCGCCACAGCTGCGCTTTGCGTGGTCATGCCCTACTGGACCGCGACTTCTACCGGGGACGCGCGGGTGAACGTGTCGAGATCTGCGACCAGCTCACCGCCGACAAGAAGCTCATCTGCGTCAAGCGGATGGACGGCTCGGACAAGATGAGCCACCTCTTCCAGCAGGGGTCCGTGTCGGCACAGCTGATCATGTCGAACGACGACTACCGCGCCAAGCTCATGGCGAAGCTCCACGAGCTCGACCCGGTGGCGCAGTTCGGCCACCCGTCGGACTGGACGATCGTCTACGCCATCGCCACCGGGAAGCCCGGTCCGCTCAAGAAATCCATGTACTTCTTCACCCGCGCCGCCCTGCGCACCCACTCCCTGGCCATCAGGAGCACCGGCATCAGGGTGGCGATCGCCAGGATCAGTCGCTGACGGATCGGTCCCAGCGTGGCTGCTCTGGATTCACACCGATGTTCAAACCGTCCCGATCGGTTCCAGGAGGAGTTCCCGGACGGTGCGGCGGGGGCTGGCGGGGACTGGTGAGCCGAAGCCGATGCGGAGGATGGTCTGGGGTTCGAGGGTTCCGCCGAGGGCGCGGCGGAGTTCGTCGCGGACGGGGCGCACTTCGATCGCTTGGGACATGAAGGAGGCGGAGAGTCCGAGGGTGGTGGCGGTGAGCAGGACGCGTTGCAGGGCTTGGCCGGTTTGGAGTTCGGCGAGGGGCCCGTTGTAGAACGAGCACAGCACCACGACGAGCGGGTCGGACTCGTAGTCCTTGCCCGGTGGGCGTTCGGCTGCGTGGAAGTCGCGCAGGGCCCATTCGTCCTGGGGCGCGGGCCGCACGCCGGCGGACCTGGGTGGGATGCCGTCCCCGGCTCGCTGGCCGGTCCAGCCGGTGAGTTCGGCCCGCACGTCCGGCGCGTCGGCTTGGATCCGCTGGGCCTTGGCCACGAGTCGCTGCAGTCGAGCGCGCTCGTCACGATCGGTAACGACGTGAAGCCACGACCGTTCACGCTCGGCGGCGCGCACCAGCGCGTGCCGGTGTTCGACGGGTACCGGCGCGTCGCGGAACGGCTTGCGGTTGGACCGCCGGGCGGGGATCGCCTTGATCAGCTGCCGGGTCTCCTCGTCGAGGTCGCGTTGACCGCCCCTGCGGACCGTGGCCAGCGCTCCGGGTGCTTCCGCGCCGGGCATGAGGGTCACCAGAGGTCGGATGCCGTGGTCGCGCAGGGCGAGGCGGAGGTTCAACAGGGCCGCGCCGCAGGACAGCCGCAGCTCCCGGTCTTCCGGGTCGGTGGCGGGAAGCCTGCGGGTCGGGTCGGCGTGCAGTTCGATGCGGTCGGGCGCGAGGCGGAACCGCCAGGGTTGGGTGTTGTGCACGGAGGGGGCGAGCGTGGCGGCGGTGAGCACGTCGGTCACCTCGTTCCCCGCTAGCCCGAGCACCTCGGTCACGTCTGCCATGTCGTCCCTGCCCGTGTCGCCTGATCGAACCAACACCATCACTGTGCGCCGCCGGGGCGCGGGAACACATGGTCGAAGGTCCCTTCCGGGCAGGGACTGCCGGACTTGGCCGTGCCCGGATGTGATGGAAGGCTGGTTTCGTGGCCGGATCTGCTGACGATGTGACGCCGCACCGCCTGCTGGGCGGGTTGCGGTTGGACGAGCTGCTGGACGAGGTGCGGGAGCGGCTGACCGAGATCGGCTCGACCCGGGACAAGATGCAGGGCCTGCTGGACGCCGTGCTCGCGGTCGGGGCGGGGTTGGAGCTGGACTCGACGTTGCAGCGGATCGTGCAGGCGGCGGTGGAGCTGGTCGGCGCCCGGTACGGGGCGTTGGGCGTGCTGGGCACGCAGGAGAACCTGTCGGAGTTCGTCTACGTCGGTATCGATCCGGAGACGCGGTCGCACATGGGGCACCTGCCGCAGGGCAAGGGCCTGCTCGGGCTGTTGATCAAGGACCCGCGGGCGATCCGGCTGCACGACCTGGCCGAGCACCCGGCGTCGGTGGGTTTCCCGGCGAACCACCCGCCGATGCACAGCTTCCTGGGTGTTCCGGTGCGGGTGCGGGACGAGGTGTTCGGCAACCTCTACATGACGGAGAAGGTCGACGGCACCGACTTCAGCGCCGACGACGAGGTGGTCCTGACCGCGCTGGCCGCGGCCGCCGGCGTCGCGGTGGAGAACGCCCGCTTGTTCGAGCGGTCTCGGATGCGCGAGCGGTGGCTGGAGGCCACTGCGGAGATCAACACCGAGCTGCTGGGCGGCGCCTCGGCCGACGACGCGCTGCGGCTGGTCGCGCAGCGGACCCGTGAGCTGTCGGCGGCGTCGATGTCGCTGATCGTGCTGGTGGAGGGCGTGGACGGGCGGCGGATGCGGTTGGCCGCCGGCGCCGGTGAGCGGATCGAGGGCCTGGTCGGCGGTGTATTGGCAGGTTCCGGCACGGTGGTGGAGGAGGTGCTCGCCTCGGCCACGCCGATGCTGGTCGAGGACCTGGAGGGGCGGCTCGGCGACGTGCCCGTCGAGGCGGGCCCGGGCGTCGTGGTGCC
This sequence comes from Actinosynnema sp. NPDC002837, assembly GCF_040295345.1. Lineage (NCBI taxonomy): Bacteria > Bacillati > Actinomycetota > Actinomycetes > Pseudonocardiales > Pseudonocardiaceae > Actinosynnema > Actinosynnema sp. NPDC002837. The sequence continues at coordinate 3,337 of NZ_JBEOVG010000110.1, read as the reverse complement.
GTTGCGGGCCGGGCCGAGCGTGACAGGTGTGCTCCTGGTGGCCCGGGAGAAGGGCGGCGCCCGGTTCGGCGCGGAGCAGGTGCCGTTGCTGGCGTCGTTCGCCGACCAGGCGGCGGTGGCGTTGGAGTTCGCCGAGAACCAGCGGGCGCGCAGGTTGGTGGACGTGCTGGAGGACCGCGACCGGATCGCGCGTGACCTGCACGACCACGTGATCCAGCGCTTGTTCGCCACCGGGATGAGCCTGCAGGGCGCGTTGGGCGCGATCCGCGAGCCGCAGGTCCGGGAGCGGGTGCGCAAGGCCGTGCACCAGTTGGACGAGACCGTGCTGGAGATCCGCACCTCGATCTTCGACCTCCAGGCGGGCGACGACCTGCCGGGCCTGCGGCGGCGGCTACTGGACCTGGTCTCCGAGCTGACGGAGAACGCGTCGGTCACGCCGACCGTGCGGATGACCGGCACGGTGGACAACTCGGTGCCCGACGACATCGGCGAGCACGCCGAGGCCGTGGTCCGGGAAGCGGTCACCAACGCCGTCCGGCACGCGCGGGCGAAGGAACTAGTCCTCACCGTGGAGGCGGGCGACGAGTTGACGATCACGGTCGTGGACGACGGTGTGGGCATGCCCGCACAGGTGGCCCGCAGCGGCCTGCACAACCTCGAACAGCGGGCCACCGCGTTGGGCGGCACGTGCTCGGTGACCGGCGAACCCGGCGGCGGCACCCGCCTGACCTGGCAGGTTCCGCTGGCTTAGCCCTCGGCCGGCGGCGCGGGTTTGCGCAGTCGGGTGGCGAGGACGGCGGCCTGGGTGCGGCGTTCGAGGCCGAGCTTGGCCAGCAGGTGCGAGACGTAGTTCTTGACGGTCTTCTCGGCCAGGAACATCTTCTCGGCGATCTGCCGGTTGGTCAGGCCCTCGCCGATGTAGTCGAGCACGGTGCGCTCCTGGTCGGTGAGCATCCGCACGGGGTCGCCCTGCTCGCGTTCGCGGCGGATGCGGTTGAGCAGCGCGGCGGTGGAGCGGGCGTCGAGCAGGGACTCGCCGCCGGCGACGGTGCGGACCGCGGTCTGCAGGTCGGTGCCGAGGATGCGCTTGAGGACGAACCCGGACGCGCCGGCCATGATGGCGTCGAACAGGGCCTCGTCGTCGGTGAACGAGGTCAGCATCAGGCACTTGAGGTCGGGCATGCGGGAGCGCAGCTCGCGGCACAGCTCGATGCCGTTGCCGTCGGGCAGCCGCACGTCCAGCACCGCGACGTCGGCGCCGCTGTCGGGCACCCTGGCCAGCGCTTCGGCCACGGAACCGGCCTCGCCCACCACGTCCAGGTCGTCGGCGCTGTTGAGCAGTTCGCGCACGCCGACGCGGACCACCTCGTGGTCGTCCACCAGAAACACCCGGGCCACCGGCTCCACCTCTCCGTCATCCGCCTGATCAGACCTTCGCCGATGGGAGTCGTGCGACACAGGGTCGAAAGACCCTCCCACCGTGCGCTCTAGGTCCTCCCATCGTGTCAGTGCACGGTGTGTGCCGCTCGATCGTGCTCGGCGGACCGCGGGGGCGCGACGTCGACCGGGTAGCGGTGCGCCACCAGGACGGGGCACGGGGCGTGGTGGAGCGCCGCGCGGGTGACCGGTCCCCGTCCCGCCAGGACCAGCAGGTCGGTGTCGGCGTACCGGGTGATCGCCTCGTGCGGGTGCATCCTCGCCAGCACCGAGGTGTGCCGGGTGCCGCGCAGCACGTCGTCGGCGTGGGTGACCGGCCACACGGGGTCGTCGGCCCGCACCGGAAGTGACGGTGTGGCGTGCAGGACGCGCAGCGCCACGTGCTGCCCCTCGGCGTAGGCGACGGCCTGGGCCAGGGCCAGGTCGTCGTCGGCTACGTCACCGGACAGGAGCACGGTGACCCGTCGGTGGTCGCGGCACAGGGCCTCGGCGGTGCCGCGGACCACGACGACGTCGCAGACCGCGTGCTCGACCAGCGGCAACACCAGCCTGCCCAGGCCGAACGACGTGCCGTTGGCACCGCGGTAGCCGACCACGAGGAGCCCGGCCCGTGAGCCGGCCACCAACAGGTCGTGGACGGGGTCGGCGGTGGGTGGGTGCACTTCCAGCGGCGCCCTGGTGGACGCGGCGTGCTCGGCCGCCCATCGGAGGGCGGCCTCGCTCCAGGGGGAGCCGTCATCCGCCACGACGACCGGCGCGGGAACTCGGTGGGTCATGGCTTCACGGTGGCCCGTCCGTCGTCTGCGGCACAGGGCCGTGGGAGCTGTCCGGCCGTGACCCAAGGGCCCTGCCCGGTCAGGACCTAGGACCACTGTCCCCGCCCAGTCGGCCGCCTAGCGTCGAAACACGAGGGAAACGCGCGGGTCGACCGGCGGTCCCGACACCGGATTCGGAGAGGAACCTGTGATGAGTGCCCCGATCGTGGTCGGTGTGGACGGTTCGGCGTCGGCGTTGACCGCCGCCAAGTGGGCGGCCGAGGAAGCCGCCCGGCACCGTGTGCCGCTCAAGCTCGTGCACGCCTACCTGCTGCCGACCCGCGGCTACCCGGAGATCGTGCTGACCGGCCACGAGGTGCGGGAGGCGTTCGAGAAGCAAGGCCGGCAGTGGGTCGAGGAGGCCGCGGCCGCCGCCCGTGCGGCTGCCCCCGAGTTGGCGGTCGAGACGGAGGTCGTGTTCGACCGGCCCGCCGCCGCGCTGATCGAGGCCTCGCACGGGGCACGGCTGGTCGTGCTCGGCTCGCAGGGGTTGGGTGGCTTCTCCGGCCTGCTGGTCGGCTCCGTCGCCGTCGCGGTCTCCTCGCACGGCAAGAGCCCGGTGGTGGTCGTCCGCGACGGGGTCCGCCGGGACGGTCCGGTCGTGGTGGGCGTGGACGGCTCGCCCACGAGTGAGGAGGCGATCGGCTTCGCGTTCGCCGAGGCGTCCGTGCTCGGCGCTCCGCTGACCGCCGTCATCGCCTGGACCGACTTCTTGGTCGACAGCGCCTTCCACTCCCGCTTCACCGTCGACTGGGCACAGGTCGAGGACGAGCAGCTGCGCCTGCTGGCCGAACGCCTCGCGGGCTGGCAGGAGAAGTACCCGGACGTGCACGTGGACCGCGTCGTCGTCCGCGACCGTCCCGTGCGGGCCCTGATCGACGCGGGGAGGGACGCCCGGCTGCTGGTCGTGGGTAGCCACGGCCAAGGCGGCTTCACCGGCATGCTGCTCGGCTCCACCAGCCAGGCACTCGTCTACCACGCTCCCTGCCCCCTCGCCGTCGTCCGGTCGACCACGGCGCGGTGAGCGCGACGAGGCGAGCATGGGGGCGGGGCCCACGCCCCGCGCCCACGGGGCAAGGAGCGCC
>NZ_JBEOVG010000109.1:0-28278 GCF_040295345.1 Actinosynnema sp. NPDC002837 | reverse complement strand
CTTTTGCCCCGGGGGTGCGACCGGTCCCACCTGGTACGCCTTACCCAGAGCACGAGTCGAAACGCGGCGGACACCCCGTCGTGGTCCCCGGGCCAGGTCCACGTCCACGAGCTGGGTGTCGTCCGGCACGTAGGCGAGCGGGTCGTCCAGCAGGTCGAGGTCGAGCAGGCCCTCCACCAGCGCGTGCAGGCACAGCGCGGAGTAGCCGCGCAGGTAGCCGCCCTCCTGCGTGAGCACGGTCGGCAGGCCCAGCCCCGACACCGCCCGGCCGATGTCCCGGTAGCCGGCGGCGGTGAGGTTGTGCCTGCCGTTCGGGTCGAACGCGGAACCGTCGAAGCCGGACGCGCAGACGAGGAAGTCCGCGCCGAACTCGGCCAGCGCCGGGAACGCGACCTCCGCCAGCGCCCGCCGGTACGCGCCGTCGCCCGCGCCGAGGGACAGCTCGACGTTGATGTTCGAGGCCCCCGACTCGGCCGGCGCGCCGGTCTGGGCGTGGTTGGCGCCCCACGGGCCGTGCCGCATGTGCACCGACACCGTGAGCACGTCGTCGGTGTCGCGGAACACCTCCTGCGTGCCGTTGCCGTGGTGCACGTCCCAGTCGAGGACGGCGACCCGGCGCCCCGCGCGGCGGGCCGTCTCGGCGACCAGCGCGGCGTTGTTCACCAGGCAGTAGCCGTCCGCCAGACTCGGCTGGGCGTGGTGGCCGGGCGGGCGGACCAGGGCGTACGCCAGGCGCGTCCGACCGGCCGCGACCGCCTCGTACGCCGCCAGCGCGGTGCCGGCCGCCGCGCGGATCGCGTCCCACGAGCCGGGGCCGACGACGGTGTTCACCTCGATGGCGGTGGGCCGCTCGCACGCGGCCCGGAGGTCGGCCAGGTAGGACGGCGCGTGGACGCGGGCCAGCTCCTCGTCGTCGGCGAACCGGCCGGTCGACCAGGACAGGTGCGGTGCGACCGGCCCGTGCTCCAGCGCGTGCCGGAACGTGCGCAGCCGGGCCGCGTTCTCCGGGTGCGGTTCGGCCGCGTCGAGCCACTCCCACCGGCCGGGCAGCTCCCACAGCCCCGTGCCGGTGTCGTGCTCGAGGCAGGCGTCGTGCCAGAAGACCTCCACCCCTGGGAGATATCAGGGCGATCACGGATGGTCCAGCGGGTTTGACCACGGGCACACTGTTGTCATGGTCATCGGTCTCATCACGGGCCTCATCGCGATCATCGGTGTGCTCGCCGCGCTGGCGCACGACGGTTACCTCGCGATGCTCGGTTCCGCCGCCAAGTCCAAGCGCGCCGCCGGCGCGCCCATCGCCCAGTACGTGCGCAGCCGGTGGACCGTCGCCGGGGTGACGACGATCATCGCGCTCGTCGGCCTGCTGATCACGTCGGGTGCCTCCACCTCGGGCGACATCATCGGCGCGCTGATCGCGGGCGGCGCCGGCCTGGCCGCCACCAACGCGCTCCAGAGCACCAGGAAGAAGCTGAACAGCGGGAGCTGAAGATTCACTCTTACGTGTGTCGCTGGGCCCCACAAGGCTGATCAGCGCAGCTCTCCGTGCACCCTGCACCTACGCTGAGCTAGCGGCGGGGTCCTCGGCGTCCCACCCCCATTCCCCGCGCCACCTGAAGCCTCAGGTGAGCTCGAGCCACCAGGTGAACCGCGAGGGCCGACGGGTCGGGGGGCGGGAGGGGTCTGCACAGCATGGACATCGGGGAACCGGAACGGTCGGGTCGGCATCGACTGGAGGACGGGGCGGCGATCTGGCTGCCCATGGGCGGGGAGCTGGACCACACACCGCTCGATCGCGCGGCGCGACCGGCGCCCGCGCCACCGCCGACGGCACCACCTCCGGCGCCACCCCCGCCCGCACCGCCCCCGCCGGACCCGTTCGTCGACACCGACGCCATGGGGCTGCGCAAGTTCAACATCGGCCTGGTGCCCGCGTCCGTGACGCCGCCGCGGACGTGGAAGCGCGCCGCCTGGTTCACCGTGCTGTCGTCGGCCGGTGTCCTGGTCGGGCTGGCCGTCGCGGCGTCCAACCTGGTCGGCACCAACGGCCCGGCCGAGCGCATCGGGCTGCCCGGCTACCCGACCGACGTGCCGCTGCTGACCGGCTTCCCCACCGCACCGCCCCCGCCCACCCCCTCCACGGCGCGAGGCATCCCCGCCGAGGCCGTGGCGGACAGCCTGGTCGCCGCCGGCGGCGACCGCGCCGCGGCGGGCAGCGCGTCGACCGACGACCAGGGATCGGGGACGTCCGCGCAGGTCACCACCGTTCCCGCCGAGTCCGGGCCGGTCTTGGACGCCGAAGCGATGGCGGTGAGCACCGAGCTGTTCTACGAAGAGGTGGCGGCGAACTCCGACGGCGCGCTGACGCTGGTCTCGGACGGGTTCCGGGTGACCGGCGAGGTGCTCGACCTGGAGCGGGAGTTCGCGGACGTGGCCCGGATCGAGGTGCGGGAGATCAGCGTCGACCCGACGCGGGGGATCACCGTGAGCACGTTGGACGTGGTCCACGAGGACGGGTCGCGGACCACCGAGAAGCGGGAACTGGTGTTCACCACCGGCAGCACGCCGCTGATAGACGGAGAACGGCCCGCGGGCGGCGCCTGAGACCACCGGTGGTGGGCGTCGCTCCGTAATCCTTCCTCCGTTAGAGGTACGGACGTCGACCACTGGCCGCCACGAACGAGTGAACTCCCACGCTGAGCTGGATTCCCGCCGCTCCCCCACGGTACGAGTCTTGGCGACTACACGACCGAGGGAGTCGCCAGTGCAGCGCCCTACGACGAGCGGTCGCCGGCACAACCGCGCGGGTTCGGTCACGGTGGCGGAGCTGATCAGGAAGCAGCCCGCACCGGTGCGGATCCGGACCCGCGAGCAGGCCGCCACCCATGGCCTGATCACCGACCTGTTGCGTGAGGAGAACGACACGGCCCCCTCGGCAAGACGTCCCACCCGTGCGGCGAAGCTCGCCGGCGTGACCACCGGGGCGATCGTCCTGCTCGGCTCGATCGCCGCCACCGCCGTGCTCGCGGGCAACCGCCCCGCCGGCCCCGACGGGCCCCTGGTCGAGCCGCCCGCGGCGATCAGCGGCTCGTCCGCGCTGCGACCCGACTTCCTGTCGGCGCAGCTGGGTCCGGGCCGGCCCGACCGGCTGCCCGCGCAGGCGCGCCTGGCCGTGCCGTCGGCCGACGACACGCCGCTGGAGCCACCGCGGATGGTCCCGCCTCCGCAGGTCGACGTCGGCCCGGAACCGGAGGTCGACATCGTGCGGAAGTTCTTCGAGCTGCTGCCCGCCAAGCCCTCCCAGGCGGCCCGGCTGCTGTCGCCCGAGCTGCTCGGCGGCAGCGCGCGCGACTTCGTCGAGTCCTGGGGCCACGTGCAGGCAATCACGATCGAGTCGACCTCGCGGCGGCCCGACGGCGCGGTGCTCGCGGTGGTGTCGATGCAGGAGCGCACGGGCCGGTGGTTGCGGGTCGAGCAGCTATTCCGGTTGACCGACACGAGCGTTCCCCGCATCGTCGCGACCGAGGTCCTATCAGCCCAACGAGGTTGACCGAGCGTAGCGATCACGCGCCAACTGTTCACTCAGCGTTCAATAAACCCATGAGTCCGTAGGAAACTTCACTCAAAGGGGTTACGTAGACGGTCACGATTCGGTATCCATGGTCCCGGTCAGTAGCGCAACGCACTCCCCGGGAAAGGTGTCCAGCGGTGTCGAACGACGACAAACGCCGTCGGCAGGATGGCTCGACGGCCAAGCTGTCGGTCGCCGACCTGCTCGCCAGGCGCGAGGCGGAGACGCAGCCGATCCCGCGGATCACCGACAGCGGAGCCGTCAACCGGACGCCGGCCGGCAGAGCCGTCAACCGGACCGCCGACGACCGGGCCGCCAACCGGGCTGCCGGTGGCGGCGCCTCGACCCGGGCCGCCGGGCGGAGCACCGACGACGACGAAGAGACCGTGCGCTTCTCCGTGGCCGCCCTCTCGGCGGCGGCCGGCGGGTCGGGGCTCTCGAACCTCTCGGGCCGCGAGCTGCACATCACCGAGCTGCTGCGCCGCGAAGGCCGCGCCGGCGAGGAGGAGCGCGGCGGCGGCGGGTTCTCCGTGCCGAAGCTCGTCGCGATGGCCAGTGGCGGCGTGGTGCTCGCCGGCACCGTCGCGTTCACCGCGACCAACCTGATGTCGTCCCCGGACGAGCGACCGCTGGCGGAGGTGCGCTTCGACGCCCGCCCGGCCGCCCGCGCCACCAACACGCTCACCAAGGACCTCGGCGCCGCGGCCGCCCAGCAGGCGCAGCAGCAGACGCAGGCCGAGACCACCACGACGACGCCCGAGCAGGCGCCGGAGACGACGACCCAGCGCGCGCCGCGGCCCGCCACCCAGCAGACGACGACCACGACGCAGCAGCAGACGCAGCAGGCGCCGTCGAGCACGACCACGCAGCCGCCGAGCTCCAGCAGCCAGCAGACGACGACTCCCCCGCCGCCGAGCACCACGACGCCCGCGCCGCCGAGCGACAGCGCGCAGCCGCCGTCGTCCTCCACGCCGCCGCCGTCCTCGTCGAACCCGAGCACCCCGCCGTCCGACGACGGCTCCGGCCTCGACCTCGACCTCGGTCTCGACCTGGGCGGGATCCTGAACCCGCTCGGCGGGTTCGACTTCTTCGCTCCGGCCAGCTGACCGCCTCACCGACGTTCCGCGCTCCCGCCGCTCGGGCACGCCGAGTGGCGGGTTCGCGCTGTGCGGTCCGGCGACCGGCGACGGCGGGCGGGCGTCCGGGGTCACCTCGGCGCGTGACTCGTGCACCCGAACGGGTGAGATGTCAGGCGATTAGCCCGATCGGCCGCAAAACTGGTGATCTTCGTGCGAACGGGTGTCCTTACGGCCCGGTATCAGGTATCCCTTCCCGGTCACCTCTCGGCTCACGTGACCTGCGCAACGGCTCGAAAGGCGTAGTCACGGCCGGGGTAGGCTCTGCGGGCGAGCGGTGGCCTAGCCTGTTCCGCGCACCGATCCGCACGACGAGGAGCCCGAGCGTGAGACCTGCTGCCCTTGCCGCGGTCACGCAGCGCCCCAGCGAGGTGGTCCGGTGAGCAACGACGGTCGCGTCATCGCCGAGCGCTACCGGTTCCTGGACCGGATCGGCAGCGGGGCGATGGGCGTCGTGTGGCGTGCCCAGGACGAGCGCCTCGGCCGCATCGTGGCGATCAAGCAGCTGCTGCTGGCGCCGAGCCTCGACGAGCGCGAGCAGGACGAGGCGATCCAGCGCGCCATGCGCGAGGGCCGCATCGCCGCCAAGCTGCACCACCCCAACGCCATCGCCGTCTACGACGTGGTGGAGGAGAACGGCGCTCCGTGCCTGGTCATGGAGTACCTGCCGTCCTACAGCCTGGCCGACACGATGGCCGAGCACGGGCCGCTGGAGCCGATCGAGGTGGCGCAGATCGGCATGCAGGCCGCGTCCGCGCTGGCCGCCGCGCACGCCGCCGGGATCGTGCACCGGGACGTCAAGCCCGGCAACGTGCTGCTCGCCGACAACGGCCTGGTCAAGATCACCGACTTCGGCATCTCCCGGGCCAGCGACGACGTCACGGTCACCAAGACCGGCCTGATCGCGGGCACGCCCGCCTACCTGGCGCCGGAGATCGCGCGCGGCCAGGACCCGACGCCCGCCTCGGACGTGTTCTCGCTCGGCTCGACGCTGTACGCGGCGGTCGAGGGCGAGCCGCCGTTCGGGCTGTCGGAGAACACGCTGGGCGTGCTGCACGCCGTCGCGGCGGGGCGGATCAACCAGCCCACGGTCGACCACCCGTTGACCGACGTGCTGCTGCGGCTGCTCAACTACGACCCCGCCGAGCGGCCGACCATGGCGCAGGCCCGCGACATGCTCAGCGCCGTCGCGCACGGCCGCAACCCCAGCCTGACCGGCCTGCTGCCGGCCAGCTCGCCGGGCTTCGCGCCGGTGCCCGCGGGCGCCACGGCCCTCATCGACGCCGACCGCACCCGCGTGGTGCGGCCCGGGCAGAGGTCCACGGGTGGCGCCACGCCGGTCGCCGCTCCGCCGCCGCCGCGCAAGAACGGCAACCGGCCGCTGGTGATCGCCGCGGTGGTGCTGGGCATCGTGCTGCTGCTCGGCTTCCTGGCGGTGGCGCTGGACTGGTTCGGCGGGAAGGACCCGATCACGCCGCCGGCGGGTGAGACGAGCTCGTCCTCGGCCACGCCGACCACCACGACCACCACGCAGGCCCCCACGACCACCGTGGAGACGCAGACGGTCACGGTCCAGCCGACCACCACGACGACCACCACGACCACGACGACGACCACCACGCCACCCACCACGACCACCACGACGACGACCGCACCGCCGGTGAGTTCGGTGAAACCGACCACGACCACCACCACTCCGACGACGACCACCACGCAAGCGAACCCGTGAACCTCGTAAGGTGGTGCCGAACCCGATCGGGTGACGCAACGTTCTTGTCCTGGTGGCGTCCTGTCGTTCGCCACTGAATGAAGCCCTAGCAGCTACTGGGAGCACGCCGTGAGCGACGATGGCCGCCTGGTTGCCGGCCGCTACCGACTTGGCCGGCGGATCGGCAGCGGTGCGATGGGCATCGTCTGGGAAGCGCACGACGAGCGGCTGCACCGCACCGTCGCGGTCAAGCAGCTGCTGCTCCAGCCCGGCTTGGCCGAGTCCGACACGGACGAGGCGAAGCGCCGCGCCATGCGCGAGGGCCGGATCGCGGCACGCCTGCAGCACCCGCACGCGATCGCGGTGTACGACGTGGCGGAGGACGACGGCCAGCCGTGGCTGGTGATGGAGTACCTGCCGTCCAAGAGCCTGTCCACGGCGCTGTCGGAGCGCGGCACGCTGCCGCCCCGCGACGTGGCGTCGATCGGCTCGCAGGTCGCCTCGGCGCTCGCCGCCGCGCACAACGCGGGGATCGTGCACCGCGACATCAAGCCGGGCAACATCCTGCTCGGCAACGACGGCACGGTGAAGATCACCGACTTCGGCATCTCCCGGGCCACCGGCGACGTCACGGTCACCGCGACCGGGATGCTCGCGGGCACGCCCGCCTACCTCGCGCCCGAGGTGGCCAAGGGTTACGACCCCGGCCCGCCCTCGGACGTGTTCTCGCTGGGCTCGACGCTGTACGCGGCCATCGAGGGCGCGCCGCCGTTCGGCCTGAACGAGAACACCATCGCCCTGCTGCACCAGGTCGCGTCGGGCAAGGTGGTGCCGCCGAAGCAGGCGGGCCCGTTGACCGCGCTGCTGATGCGCCTGCTGCGCGCCGAGCCGGAGGACCGGCCGAGCATGGCCGAGGCCCGCGAGGCGCTGGCCGCGGTGGCGGCCGGTCGGGCCGCGCCGGAGTTCCCGGTCGCGCTGCCGCAGAGCCACCCGCCGTCGTGGCAGGGCGCGCCCGTCCAGGCGCCGCAGACCCACGCGCTGGCCCCGGCCGGCCGGCACAACCCGCCCGCCGCGCCGAACAACCCGCCGCACTCCGCGACCAGGGTGGCGCCCGCGCCGACCCCGCCGCCCGCGCCGCAGCGGCAGGTGAGCCACAACCCGCCGCCCGCCCGACCGACCGGTGCGTCGAGACCGGCCGGTGGTCCGATGAAGAGCAAGCGGTCCACGGTGCTCACCGCGCTGGCCATCGCGGGCGCGGCGGTCGTGGGCATCCTGCTGGCGAGCATGCTGGCGGACAACAACGACCCGGGCGGCAACCAGGCCGGCTCGACCACGACGACCGCGGCGCTGGAAGCGGGCGGCGAGGCGTCGGTCACGCCGTCGAAGAAGCCGTCCACCCCGACCGCCAAGATCACCGTCCTCCCGACGCCGCAGCAGCAGGAGCAGGCGCTGCGCGACTACTTCGCCCTGCTGCCGGAGAACGTGGACGAGGGTTACAGCCGGTTGACCGCCAAGATGCAGGCCACGGCCGGCGGGGCGACCGGCTACCAGGGCGTGTGGAGCCAGGTGAAGTCGATCGAGCTCAAGAACGTGCGGGAGAACTCGTCGTTCGCCTACGAGGTCGACATCGCCTACCACATGAAGGACAACTCGGTCATGACCGAGCGCAAGCTGATCATCCTGAAGTGGGAGAACCAGGGCATCTACATCGACGGTGAGCAGAAGCTCGGCCAGCCGTAGATCAATCGCAGGTCGGTGGGTCAGCCGAAGGTCGGCAGGTCCGCAGGTCTGCAGGTCCGCAGAGGTCCCCGCAGGCCGGCGCCTGCCAGCACAGGCCAGCACAGATTTCTGCAAGCCTGCACAGGCAGGCGCAAACTCCCGCAGGCCCCTGCAAGTCAGCGCAGTTCCCCGCAGGCCTGGCGCAAGTCTCTGCAAGACTGCACAAGTCAGCGCGGGTCGGTGCGGGTCAGCGTGACGAGGCCGCCAGCGCGTCGAGCAGGCTGGTCACGGCGGGCGAGCCGGCGCCGTCCTCACGGATCGCGGCGCAGATGCTCCTGGTCGGTTCCGGGTGGCGCAGCTTGCGGACCACCACGCCGGGGTGCACGACGCCGAGGCTGAGCTTCGGCACGATCGTCACCCCGAGCCCGGCCGCGACGAACCCCTGCGCGGTCGGGTAGTCGTCGGCCTCCACCACGATGTTGGGCGCGAACCCGGCGCCCGCGCAGGCGTCGAGCACGATGTCCCGGCACGGCCCGGGCGGCGTCACGGCGTCCACCCACTGCTCCTCCGCCAGGTCGGCGAGGTCGAGCACGCGCTTGCGGGTCAGCTCGTGGCCACGCCGCAGCACGGCCACGTACGGGTCGTCGAGCAGGTGCACGACCTGCACGCCCCGCGGCGGCTCGCTGTCGCGGTGGTGCACGACGATGGCCACGTCGGCGCGACCGGCCTCCACCTCGACCATCGGGTCGTCCGGCTCGGTCAGCTTGAGGTCGAGCTGCACGTCCGCGTGCTTGGCCCGGAACAGGGCGACGGCGGGCGGCACGAGCGCCGCGCCCGCCGTGGCGAAGTAGCGCACCCGCAACCGCCCGGTGCGTCCCGCCCGCAGGTCCGCGAGCGCCGCCTCCGCCTCGACCAGCCGGTCGGTGATGTGCGCGGCGTGCTCGGTGAGCAGCCGGCCCGCCAACGTCGGCCGCACGCCCCGCCCGACCCGGTCCAGCAGCGGCAGGCCCGCCTGCTTCTCCAGGGCCGAGACCTGCTGGCTGACGGCCGAGGGCGTGTACCCGAGGTTCACCGCCGCGGCGGTGATCGAGCCGGTGGTCACCACGGCCCGGAGCACCTGCATGCGTCGCACGTCCAACATGACGCAACCGTACAGCTGTGCTTAAGGATCGTGCAGAACTATTCACTTGTGCTGATACTTCGGCATCGCGCACAGTGTGGCCGTGAACAAGCCTGGCACGCTGATCAGGATGGGTGTCCTGGCCCTGCTCTGGGGTTCCAGCTTCCTGTGGATCAAGATCGCGCTCACCGGCCTCTCGCCGGTCCAGATCACGCTCACCCGCACCGCGCTCGGCGCGTTGGTGCTGGTCGCGCTCGTCTACTGGAGCAAGCAGCGGCTGCCGCGGGACCGGGCGTCCTGGCTGCACCTCGGCTTCGCCGCGCTCTTCGGCAGCGCGGTGCCGTTCGCGCTGTTCGCGTTGGGCGAGCAGACGGTGGACTCGGGCGTGGCCGGTGTGCTCAACGCCACCACGCCGCTGTTCGCGCTGGGCATCGGCTTGGTCCTGGGCACGGAACGGCAGCGCAACCCGGCCCGGTTCGCGGGTCTCGTGCTCGGCTTCGCGGGCGTGCTGGTCATCTTCGCGCCGTGGCAGAAGGCCGGGCTGGCGAGCTGGGGCGCCCTGGCGTGCCTGGCCGCCGCGGCGTCGTACGCGGTCAGCTACGCCTACATCGGTCACAAGGTGTCCGGGCGCGGCCTGACGCCGATGCAGATCTCCTCGACCCAGCTGGTGGCCGCGGCGGGCCTGACGGCGGTGGTGGTGCCGGTGGCCGGGTTGCAGCCGGTGCAGCTGTCGTGGCAGCCGCTGGTCGCCGTGGCGATCCTGGGCGTGTTCGGGACGGGCATCGCGTTCGTGCTGAACTACCGCGTGATCGAGGACGAGGGCGCGACCAACGCCACGATGGTCGGCTACCTGCTGCCCGTGGTGTCGGTGCTGCTGGGCGCGATGTTCCTCGGCGAGGCGCTCAACCTCCGCGTCGTGCTGGGCATGGTGGTGGTCCTCGTCGGCGTCGCGCTGACCCGCAAGCAGCCCGCGACGGCGATCGTGCCGGTGCCGGAGGAGGCGGCCGAGGACGGCCCGGAGGCTTCGGAGACCAAGGTCGCTACGCTCAAGTGACCTGCGATAACGCACTGTTACCCGCCGGTATGGCGGGACTGGCGGCCAACTGAGACACCCGTCCTGGGCAAACGGGTGGACTTGAGACGCAGGTCTCCCCCGATCGCGTGGTGTTCAGGCGATACGCGTCCTGATTCGCCCTCTCGGACGTCTCCTCACATGAGAGGGACGACTTCGGAAGGGAACCCACAGGACATGAGCAACGACAGCATCACCATCACGACGACGTTCCACCTCCTCGTCCCGGGCGTGGCCCCGGCGCCGGTGGAGGCCGAGCTCCACTACGAACCCGAGGACCCGTACGCGGTAGCCGTGCTGTTCCACACCGGCCAGGGCAAGGTCGAGTGGATCTTCGCCCGGGACCTGCTCGCGGACGGCCTGCTGACTTCCTCCGGCGAGGGCGACATCCTGGTCCGGCCGGCCGCCGACGACCCGGAGCGGGTCCTGGTGGAGCTCAACGCGCCGACCGGCTTCGCCATCCTGTCGGCCGACGCCGAGGACATCGCCGAGTTCCTGGACATGACCTACGACGTGGTCCAGCCCGGCGAAGAGGACCTGTGGATCGACTTCGACCGCGAACTGGCCAAGCTGGTCTCGACCAACTGACACCAACGCGGGCCGCGCCATCGCTTAACCTGCTGGCGTGGCGGAGTCCGGGGGGACAGGAACAGGGACGGGGACGGTCGGCGGTCGGTACGCGCTGGTCGAGCGGGTCGGCAGCGGGGCCATGGGCGTCGTCTGGCGGGCGCGGGACGAGCTGCTGGACCGCGAGGTGGCGGTCAAGCAGCTGCGGTGGCCGGACCTGACGGCCGACGAGCTCGAGGTGGCCAGGGCGAGGGCGATGCGCGAGGCGCGCAACGCGGCCCGGCTGCAGCACCCCGACGCGATCTCCGTGTTCGACGTGGTGGTGGAGGACGACCGGCCGTGGCTGGTCATGGAGTACCTGCCCTCGCGCAGCCTGGCCGGGCTGCTGGCCGAGCGGGGCAGGTTGAGCCCGGACGAGGCGGCCAGGATCGGTGGTCGGGTGGCCACCGCGCTGGCTGCGGCGCACGCGGCGGGCATCGTGCACCGGGACGTCAAGCCGTCGAACGTGCTCATCGGGCACGACGGCACGGTCAAGCTCACCGATTTCGGCATCTCACGAGCCGCGGGCGACGGCACGCTGACCGACAGCGGCATGATCACCGGCACCCCGGCGTACCTGGCGCCCGAGGTGGCGCGGGGCGAGCAGCCGGACCAGGCGTCGGACGTGTTCTCGCTGGGCGCGACGCTGTACGCGGCGACGGAGGGGCAGTCGCCGCACGGGGTGAGCGACAACAGCTTCGGGCTGCTGTACCGGGCCGCGGCGGGGCTGATCGAGCCGCCGACGCGTTCCGGGCCGTTGACGGGTGTGCTGACGAGGTTGCTCGCCGCCGATCCGGCCGGGCGGCCCACGGCGGTGGAGGCGGCCGAGTTGCTGGCCGCTCCCCTGCGGGCCGAGCCGGAGCCGGCCGAGCCTGAGCAGGTCGAATCCGGGCCGGTCGAACCCGAACTGGTCGGCGGTGGACCGGTCGGCGGTGGATCGTCGCAGGTCACGACCGGTCGACAGGGTGAGCCGGAGGTCGGGTCCGGGGTGCGTGAAGCCGGGTCGCCCGACGGCAAGCAGCGGAAGAGGTGGCTGGCGCCTCTCGTGGCAGCGGTCGTGCTGCTCCTCGGTGCGGGCGCGGTCACGGCGGCCGCGCTGGAGGTCTGGACGTTCGGGGACGCCGCACCGACGACGACGTCCCTGGGCCTCACGGCGAGCGACGCGGCCGAACTCGTGCGCAGGCACTACGAGGCGCTGCCCGAGGACACGGCGGCGGCCTACGCGAACCTGGCCGTGCCGTTCCAGCGACCGTTCGAGGAGTACCAGGCGTTCTGGGGCCAGTACGACGACGTGCAGGCCCAGGGCATCGAGGTCGTCGAGATCAGCCCCGCCAGGTACGCCGTGCGGGTGAACGTGAACTTCACCCACGCGGGCACCGCGTCCTACGGGCGCTACGAGCTCGGCGTGTGGCCCGACGGCGGCAGGTTGCAGATCTTCTCCTCCCAGCAGCTGGAGTAGCCCTGGGAGGCAGCCGGAGGGCGGGGAGCGCCCGTCAGACCAGCCTGCGGTCCGAGGCCCACCGCGACAGCTCGTACCGGTTCGACAGCTGCGTCTTGCGCAGGACGCTCGACACGTGCGTCTCGACCGTCTTCACCGAGATGAACAGCTCGGACGCGATCTCCTTGTACGCGTAACCACGCGCCAGCAGCCGCAGCACGTCCCGCTCGCGCGGGGTCAGCAGGTCCAGCTCCGGGTCGCTGATCGGAGCCGCGCCGGGACGGTCGGCGAACGCGTCCAGCACGAACCCGGCCAGCCGCGGACTGAACACCGCGTCGCCCTCCGAGACCCGCACGACCGCGCGCACCAGCTCCTGGCTGGAGATGGTCTTCGTCACGTACCCGCGCGCACCGGCGCGGATGACCGCGATGACGTCCTCGGCCGCGTCGGACACCGACAGCGCCAGGAACACCACCTCCGGCAACGCCGTGCGGACCTGGCGCAGCACCTCCGCGCCACCGCCGTCGGGCATGTGCACGTCGAGCAGCACCACGTCCGGGCGGTGGTGCCCGATGCCCGCCACCGCCTCGCCGACCGAACCGGCCTCGCCGACGACCTCGATCTCGTCGGTGATCGAGTCCAGCTCGGCCCGCACCCCGGCGCGGAACAACGCGTGGTCGTCCACCAGGAACACCCGAACGGTCATGTCCTGGCCCCCGTCTCTCGCTTGTCTGCGGTCTTCCTCGGCATCATCAGCTGCACCTCCGTGCCCTCACCCAGCCGGGTGCGGATCCGGACTTCGCCGCCGTGCCGGTCCATCCTCCCCCCGATCGAGTCCGCGAGGCCATGCCGGTCCTCCGGAACGGTCTTCGGGTCGAAGCCCTTGCCCCGGTCGCGGACGAACACCGCCACCCGTTCCGGCTCGACCTCGCCGTACACGCTGATCTCGCCGACGCCCGCGTGCTTGGCCGCGTTGACCATCGCCTCGCGGGCGGCCTGGACGAGGGCGTACAGGTTCGGGTCCAGCTCGCAGTCGCCCACCACGACCTGCTGCACGGCCAGCGCGAAGCTGTCCTCGACCTCGCCCGCCGCCTTGGCGATCGCGGCGGACATGGTGGTCGGCTGGCTGTTCTCCTCCACGATCCGCCCGTAGAGCCACTCCCGCAGCTGCCGTTCCTGGCCGCGCGCCAGGCGCTTGACCTCGCGCGGCTGCTCGGCCTGCTTCTGGATCAGGGCGAGGGTCTGGAGCACGGAGTCGTGCAGGTGGGCGGCGATCTCGGCGCGCTCCTCGGTGCGGATGCGGACCCGGCGCTCCTCGCCGAGGTCGTTGATCAGCTTGATCCACAGCGGCACGGTGAGCACCGCCACCCCGCCGAGGGTCGCGACCACGGCGAGCAGCGCGAAGCGGAGCTGGTCGATGCCGTAGCTGTTGACCAGCAGCACACCGATGCCGATGGCGACGAGCGCCACGCCCGCGAGGACGCGCACGATCGTGCTGCGGCCCGTGCCGCCGAAGATCCCGGACTTAGCGCCGGCCCGCCAGCGGCGGCGCTGCGCCTCGTCCGCCTCGCGCCAGACCACGGCCGCGCCGACCAGGGCCACCGCGAGCGGCCCCGCGATCCAGCCGCTGACCGGGCCGGAGAACAGGCCGGCGAGCACGGCCGCGGCGATGCCCAGGGCGACCAGGCCGAGCGCCTGCTGGCGTTCCCTCGGGTTCGCGGGCCCTTCCGGCTCGCCGGCCGCGCGTTGGGGCACGAACAGCCACAGCAGGCCGTACGCGATCACGCCGACGCCGTTGAGCGCGGTCAGCGCGGCGAACGCCGCCCGCACCCAGAACACCTCGATGCCGAGGTGGTCGGCGACACCGCCCGCCACACCCGCGACCACCCGGCCGGTCCGCCTGCGGCGCACGGGCTCGACGGCCTTCGTCTCCACACTCACCCGTTGATGGTCACACGCTGGTCCGGGCCGGTCATCAGGGTTCCACCCGATGCGCGGTTCAGGGTGGGCCCCCGATGTGCGGACGGCTCGTGTTGAGCAAGCTTGTCGTCGTGAGCGGGAGCATCAGCGCAGCCAGCGTCGAAGAGACGCTGAAGGACTTCTGGGCCACGCGGCCCAGGCGGCCTCACGACGGTCGCAAGATCGCCGGTGTCGCCGCCGGTATCGCCCAGCGGTACCAGATCGACCCGGTGATCGTCCGGGTGGCGTTCGTGGCCATGGCGTTGTGCAACGGCGCCGGGGTGCTCATCTACCTGCTCGGCTGGTTGTGGCTGGCGCAGGCCGATGACGAGGTGTCGGCGGCGGAGGCGCTGCTCGGGCGTGGGCGCAGCTCGACCCCGACGGCGTTGACGGTGCTGCTCGGGATCGCGGTGATCCCGGCGACCGGGTTCTTCGTGGACGGCGGGTTCACCATGGTCGGCGGCGTGCTGCTGTCCATGGGTGCGATCTACCTGCTGCACCGCGGTCGGGGGCAGCTCAACCGGCCGGAGCCGACCGCGGCTTTCGGGGCCGGGGCCGGGCACGGGGTCGGGGTCGGGCACGGGGTCGGGGTCGGGCACGGGGTCGGAGTCGGTGATGGTGACGGTGTGGGGGGCAAGGTGTCGACGGACGAGCACACGACCGAACGCGTGACGCCACCGGCTTGGGACCCGCTCGGCGCTGCGCCGTTCGCGTGGGACCTGCCCGAGCCGGCCGGTGCGCAGGAGCCGGAAGGCGCGACGCCCGCGCCGGTGGCGGTGCGCCGCCGCAGGTCGCGGGTGGGGTTGGCGACGTTCGGGGCGTCGCTGGTGGTGCTGGCGGGGTCGCTGGTGGCGTCGGGGTACGCCGACTGGTTCCACGCCCAGCACGTCATCGGCCTGCTGGTCGCGGTGATGGGCGCGGGGATGGTGCTCGGCGCGCTGCGCGGTGGCGGTGGGCGCGGGCTGATCTGGCTCGTCGTGCCGCTGTCGGTGGTGGGCGTGCTGTTGACGTCGGTGGACTTCGACCTGGACGGCAAGCACCTGGGCAGCACCACGGACCGCCCGACGAAGGTGGAGGACGTCAAGGACCGGTACACGGCCGGCCTCGGCGAGGTGACCCTCGACCTGACCGGGTTGCCGAACAGCGGGTCCGTGACGACCGCCGTCGAGGTCGAGGCGGGCAGTGCGCAGGTCAGGGTGCCGGCCAACGCGGACGTGACGGTGAACTGCCGGACGGACCTCGGCTCGGTGCACTGCCTCGGCCGGGAGGCCGACGGTGAGGGGCGGCACGAGGAGGTCACCGACTACGGGGCCGACGGGCCGGGCGGGTTGAAGATCGTGCTCGACGTGCGCAGCGATCTCGGAACGGTGGAGGTGAGTCGTGGCTGACCAGGATTCGATCGAGAAGCGCGGGGTCGACGTGGTGGGGCTGGTGTTCGGGGTCGCGGCCCTGGTCGCAGCCGCCTACATGCTCTCCGACGGCGCGTCGTGGCCCGCGTTCCTCGACCTGAGGTGGGCGTTGGCCGGAGGGGCGATGGTGATCGGGTTGGGGTTGCTGGCGGGGTCGGCCCGTCGGCGGAGGTAGAGGGCGCCGGCGGCGGTAGAGGGGGCAGGGGTAGGGGGAAGAGAAAAGGCCCGTCCTGGGGAGGACGGGCCTTTTCTTCGTGCGGCTCTGCTACTCCCACTCGATGGTGCCCGGCGGCTTGCTCGTCACGTCCAGGACCACGCGGTTGACCTCGTTCACCTCGTTGGTGATGCGGGTCGAGATGCGCTCCAGCACGTCGTACGGCAGGCGCGTCCAGTCCGCGGTCATGGCGTCCTCGCTGGACACCGGGCGCAGGACCACCGGGTGGCCGTACGTGCGGCCGTCGCCCTGCACGCCCACGCTGCGCACGTCGGCCAGGAGGACGACCGGGCACTGCCAGATCTGGCGGTCGAGGCCGGCGCTGGTCAGCTCCTCGCGGGCGATCGCGTCGGCCTTGCGCAGGATGTCCAGGCGCTCCTGGTTGACCTCGCCGATGATGCGGATGCCCAGGCCGGGACCCGGGAACGGTTGGCGCTGCACGATCGTCTCCGGCAGCCCCAGTTCGGTGCCGACGCGGCGGACCTCGTCCTTGAAGAGCGCGCGGAGCGGCTCGACCAGGGTGAACTGGAGGTCCTCGGGGAGACCGCCGACGTTGTGGTGGCTCTTGATGTTGGCCGCGCCCGTGCCGCCGCCGGACTCGACCACGTCCGGGTAGAGCGTGCCCTGGACGAGGAACTGGTAGTCGCCCTCGGCCTTGAGGTCGCGCTCGGCCTGCTCGAAGACCCGGATGAACTCGCGGCCGATGATCTTGCGCTTCTGCTCCGGGTCGGTGACGCCCTTGAGCGCGTCGAGGAACCGCTCGCGGGCGTCGACGGTGACGAGCTTGACGCCGGTGGCGGCCACGTAGTCGCGCTCGACCTGGGCGCGCTCACCCGCGCGCAGCAGGCCGTGGTCGACGAAGACGCAGGTCAGGCGGTCACCGATGGCGCGCTGGACGAGAGCGGCGGCCACCGCGGAGTCGACGCCGCCGGACAGGCCGCAGATCGCCTTGCCGTCGCCGACCTGCTCGCGGATCAGGGCCACCTGCTCGTCCACGATCGAGGACGTCGTCCACTGCGGTCGGATGCCGGCGATCTCGTGCAGGAACCGGCGCAGCACCTCCTGGCCGTGCGGCGAGTGGCCGACCTCCGGGTGGTACTGGACGCCCGCGAAGCGGCGTTCGGTGTCCTCGAACGCGGCCACCGGCGCGCCTTCGCTGGTCGCGGTGACCGTGAAGCCCTCGGGCGCCTTGGTGACGCAGTCGCCGTGGCTCATCCACACCGGGTGGTTGGCGGGCAGCTCCTCGTGGAGCAGGCCGCCGGCCTGCTGGACGCCCAGTTCCGTGCGGCCGTACTCACGGGTGCCGGTGTGCTCGACCGTGCCGCCGAGCGCGCCCGCCATGGCCTGGAAGCCGTAGCAGATGCCGAAGACCGGGACGCCGACGTCGAACAGCTTCGGGTCGACCTGGGGCGCGCCGGGCTCGTACACGCTGGACGGGCCGCCGGACAGCACGATGGCGGCCGGGTCGCGTTCCAGCAGTTCCGCCACGGTTGTGGTGTGCGGGACGACTTCCGAGTAGACCTGCGCCTCCCGGACTCGCCGGGCGATCAGCTGCGCGTACTGCGCGCCGAAGTCGACTACCAGCACAGGGCGGTTGCTGCTCTCGGCCACTGGGGAAAAACCTCTCGTCTGGCGGATCCGCGCAGGTGAAGGATGTCATGCGTGCAGGAAGAAGTGCTCACCGGAGGCGGGCTCAACGAGGTCGTGCGGGTCGGGTCGACGGTGCGGAGGCCGACCGGTCCGTGGACGCCCAACGTGCACCGGTTGCTGGAACACCTTGCGCCGCTTGGCATTTCGCCGGTGGTGCACGGGGTGGACGAGCGCGGGAGGGAGGTGTTGTCGTACCTGGAGGGTGAGGTCGGCCACCCGCCGTTGAGTGCGTCGTTGCGTTCGGACGAGGTGCTGGTGGCGGTGGCGCGGATGGTGCGGCGGTTGCACGACGCGACGGTGAGGGGTGGGGGTGGCTCGGGGGCGGGGGATGGGGTTGAGGCGGGGGATGGGGTTGAGGCGGGGGTTGGGTTGGTTGGTGTGTTGGGTGGGTGGCAGTTCGAGGCGGTTCAGCCGGTGGAGGTGATCTGCCACAACGATCTGGCGCCGTACAACATGGTGTTCCGGGATGGGATGCCGGTCGGGGTGTTCGATTTCGATGGTGCTCGGCCCGGGCCCCGGTGGTGGGATGTCGCGTATACGGCGTATTGCCTGGTGCCGTTTTCGCCGGAGTTCGGGACGGTGGAGGAGCAGCGGAGGCGGGCGGGGTTGTTCTGCGAGGCGTACGGGTTGCCGGTGGCGGGGATGGGGTTGCGGGTGTTGGCGAGGTTGGAGGACATGGTCGCGATGATTCGGGAGAGGCCCGAGTTCTGGCGGCAGAGGGAAGAGGGGCACGAGGAGTACTACTTGGGGCACATCGAGTACGTGCGGGAGAATTTTTCGGGTTTGTAGGTGGGGTGGGGTGGGTTTGTAGGGTGCGGGTGGGGTGGGTCGTTTACTGCCTGGTTCAGTCCGGCTCGATTTGACATGGGGCCCTTACGGGCACCCCAGGCAGGCCAGAGCCGGGCAGGCCTGGCGGGAAAAGCGTCCGCCAAGCCTGCCCGGCTTCGACCAGCCTATGGCACCCGAACCCATGTCAAATCGGGCCTAGGTGCGGATGTGCGGGTCCGTTGTGGGCGGGCGGGGTGTGGTGGACCCGGTGGGTGGTTGCGGGTCCGTTGTGCGGCGTTGGGGCGAGGGCTGCGTGTGCGGCCGTCGGGGTTGGCGGTTTCGAATCCGTTGTGGTGCGGCTCGGCAGTGCCCGCGAGGTCGCGTCGATCGTTCGCGGCTCATTTTCCGGCGATCACGCTTTTCGATCGTCGGAAAATGAGGCGCGAGCGGTCGACTTCCCGGCGACCTCGCCCGCCGTCTGCGGAGCAGCGGCAATTCAACAGAGCCGACTGGCCGGCGCTCTCCCCCGAACGCCGGCCAGTCGGGGTTGGGTGGCTTCCCCCCTGGTTCCCCCTACCAAGAGCCACCCGGGCGCTGACCGCGACTCGATTGATCAGCGCGCCTATAAGTTCCCACGACTTCGCCAGGTCGAGCTAAACAGCGGCTAAACCTCGGAGGTCAAGGCTTCAAGAGCCGTTCGGACCAACATCGCGCGCGGTGAGCCCAGGCGTACGAACAACCGAAGCGATTCCGCCAGCTCCGCTTGTGCCGCAACCCGTTCCCCCCGTCTGGCGAGCACCGATCCGAGCACTTGCCGGCCGAACGCCTCCTCGAACTGCATCGAGCCGCCGCGCGTCAGTTCCACCCCTTGCCGAGCGTGTTCCTCGGCCTCCGGTAACAGGCCCAGTTCGGCGTAGAGCTCGGCCAGGTTGTTCATCGCGACCGCGTACGCCCGCTCGTCGCCGTTGCGGTGGTAGATCTCCATTGCCAGGAATTGGTGTTGGGCCGCCGTTTCGCGTTGGCCGAGTCGTTGCTCCACTTGGGCCAGGTTGTTGAGCACGGTGGCTTCGCCGAGCGCGTCGCCGTCCCGGCGGGCCAGGTCGACGGCTTCGCGGTAGTGCCCCAGGGCTTCTTCCACCCGGTCCTCGGCGACCAGGGCCAGCGCCAGCTGGCCGAGGGTCATGACCAGGTAGCGGGGCTCGGCCAGGTCCACGGCTATCCGGTGGGCCAGTCGGGCCTGGTCGAGGGTGCCGCGCAGGGTTCCGGCGCGGTTGTCGACGTCGTGCATGGCGCTGAGCACGAGCATCTCGCCGCGGCGGTCGCCGATGACCCTCGCCGAGGCGAGGCCGAACTCGGCGATGGCCTGCCACT
Source organism: Actinosynnema sp. NPDC002837 (assembly GCF_040295345.1). Lineage (NCBI taxonomy): Bacteria > Bacillati > Actinomycetota > Actinomycetes > Pseudonocardiales > Pseudonocardiaceae > Actinosynnema > Actinosynnema sp. NPDC002837. The sequence continues at coordinate 8,537 of NZ_JBEOVG010000109.1, read as the reverse complement.
CGCGGCTGACGAGCCTGGTCACGCAGTAGGTGTGGACGAGGCGGACGAGTTGCCAGACCTCCACGTGCAGGCCGGCCTCCGAGCCCGCGTGCACGAGCGCGATGAGGTTGGACCACTCCTTGTCGAACCAGGACAGGGCCTGCGAGGAGGTGGCCGGTCTCGGCACGGCGGAGTCGCCGGTGAAGTCGAGGCCGTCCGACGGCGGTCTGATCAGGCGTCTCGCGTGGTCGCAGGCGCACAGGTAGTGGTCCATCAGGCGACGCAGGCCGCGTTCCCGGTGTTCGACGACGCCGCGGGCGTAGAGGCGGACCAGGTCGTGCAGGACGAAGCCGCCGCGCCACTGCTCCACGAGGAGGTGCGCGTCGGCGAGGTCGGCCAGGCGGGCGGCGGCGGTGCCCAGGTCGATGTCGCAGACGGCGGAGATGGCGTGCGGGCTCACCCAGCGGCCTGGCACGAGGCCCGCGGCGCGGAAGGTCTCCGCCAGTTCCGGCGGGAGGTTGCGGTACGACACCGCCAGGGCGCGTTCCACACCGACGCCGGTGTCGGCCAGGTCCAGGGTGCGCAGCCGCGCCTCGTCGTCGGAGAGCTGCGCCACCAGGTCCTCGACCGTCCACTCCGGACTGAAGACGAGCTTCGCGGCGGCGATCCGGAGGGCGAGGGGCAGGTTGCCGCACAGTTCCACCAGCATGCGGGTGGCCGCGGGCTCCTGGTCGGACAGGGGCTTGCCGACAACCTCGTCGACCAGGCGGATGGACTCCTCCTCGGACAACGTGTCCAGCGTGAGCATCCGGGCGCCGTTGCTCACCACCAGGGACTCCAGGCGCCGGCGGCTGGTCACCAGGACGACCGACCCGGCGCCGGGCGGCAGGAGCAGGCGGACGTGCTCGGGGTCCCACGCGTCGTCCAGCACGACCAGGACGCGCCGCTTGGCCAGCACCGAGCGGTACAGGCCGACGCGGTCGTCCAGGTCCCGGGGGACGCCGTCGGCGGGCACGCCCAGCGCGAGCAGGAAGCGGGCCAGGACCTCGGCCGGCTCGACCGGGTCGCGGCCGGGGGCGAAGCCGTTCAGGGAGGCGAACAGGAGGCCGTCGGGGAACTGCTCGGCCCGGCGGTGGCCCCAGGTGACGGCGAGCTCGCTCTTGCCGATGCCGGCCGCCCCGTTGACCACGGCGATGGTCGTGGCGGCCAGGTCGCGCGAGTCGCACAGGCGGTCCAGCCAGGCCAGTTCCTCGTCGCGACCGATGAAACCGCTGGCCGCGGCGGGCAACTGGGCCGGCACGACGACGCCGGGACGCGGTGGCACGAGGGCGGGCTCCGCCAGGCCGGGCGAGCTGAGCGCCGGGTCGTCGCGGAGCACCTGCTCGTGCAGCACGCGCAGGCCGGGGCCGGGGTCTATGCCGAGCTCGTCCACGACGCGCCGGTGGAAGCGCTGGTAGGCCTCCAGCGCGTCGGCGCGCTGACCCGAGCGGTACAGGGCGCGCATCATGTGGCCGACCAGCCGCTCCCGGAACGGGTACTCGTTCACCAGCTGCCGCAGCTCGCCGACGAGTTCGAGGTGGCGGCCCAGTTCCAGCTCGGCCTCGATGCGCTCTTCCACTGCGGCAAGCCGAAGCTCCTCCAGGTCGGAGGTGACCGGGTCGCCCGGCACGTCCGCCAGCACCTGGCCGCGCCACAGGCCGAGCGACTCGCGCAGCAGCTGCGCCCGGATCGGCGCGGGCTTGCCGCGCGCGCTCGACACGAGCTGCCTGGCCCGGTGGAAGTCCAGCCGCCACGGGTCGACCGAGAGCTGGTAGCCGGGCGGCGTGGTGAGGATCCGCGCCGAGCCCGCCGGGTCGGCCTCCTCCAGCATCCTGCGCAGCCGCGACACGTAGCCGTGCACGATCGTCCTGGCCGTCGCGGGCGGCTCGTCGGCCCAGAGGCTGTCCACGATCTCGTCGATCGGGACGACCCGGTTGGCGTCGAGCACCAGCATCGCGAGCAGGCCGCGCATCCCCTTGCGGCCGATGACGAGCTGTCGGCCGTCCGCGAGCACCTGCAACGGTCCGAGGACGCCGAACTCCAGCCCGCTCTTGCTCCGGTCAGCCATGCCCCTCCCCCGCCTCGTGCGCTACGGCTCGGTCACTGGATCAGGTGCGCCGGAGGTGCCGTTGGATACCTGTCAGTAGATGTTGCTTGCTCAACTAGTCGTGCTCCCATGACCGGACGGGCGGTCGGCGGCTAGGGTTTTGGCCCCGGACGTCCCGGCCGAGTTCTGGGCGAGTGCAGGAGGGCAAGTGCCGCGCGAGCCGTTGGACGTGGTCGACCGTGGCGCGGCGTGCCTGGTGGGCGGCGCGCTGGGCGACGCCCTCGGCGCGCCCATCCAGTACCTCGGGTGGGCGGACATCCAACGGGACCACGGCCCGGAAGGCGTGCTCGCGCCGCCGCGCCCCGCGCTGGTCACCGACGACACCCAGCTCACCCTGTTCACCGCCGACGGCTACCTGCGAGCGTGGGTGCGCGGTCGGACCACCGGCGAGTGGGACCCGATCGAGGTCGTCTGGCAGAGCTACCGCCGCTGGTTGATCACCCAGCAGGTGGCCGCGCCCGAGCCCGGCGCGGTCGGCCTCGTCGGCGACGAACGGCTGTACTCGAGCCGTTCGCCGGGCCTGACGTGCCTGCGCGCCCTGGCCGCCGACACGCCGCCGACGCCCGAGGAACCGCAGAACGAGTCCTCCGGCTGCAACGGCGTCACCCGCACCGCGCCGGCGGGGTTCGCGCCGAGCGCCGAGATCGCCTACGACCTCGGCTGCCGGTTCGCCGCGCTGACGCACGGCGGCACCGGCGGCTGGGTGTCCGGCGGGGCGTTCTCGCTGCTCATCCACCTGCTGGCGGTGCGCGGGAGGCCGATGCGGGAGGCCGTGGACCAGGTCATCGGCCGGGTGCTGCGGGACGACCCGTACACGGCGAACACCCTCAACCGGGCCGTCGTCTTCGCCGACGAGCACCGGGCGCAGGGCTTCGAGTCGGTCCGGGTCGACCGCCTGGGCAGCGGCTGGACGGGCCCGGAGGCGCTGGCGATCGCCGTGCACACGGTCCTGGTGTACCCGAAGCGGTCGCAGTTCGTGGACGCCCTGCGTGCGGCGGCCAACCACTCGGGCGGCAGCGACGCCACGGCGGCGCTCACGGGCAACATCCTCGGCGCGCTGCACGGCACGTCGGCGTTGCCGCGCGACTGGCTCGCGGGCCTGGAACTGGTGGACCTGCTGACCCAACTGGGCTCCGACCTGGGCCGCTCGGTCACCGGCCAGGACTTCGACCACGCCCGGTACGCCTGAGGGAAGACGGGTGAAGCCGGCCTCGGCACGCACGTTCCCGAAAGCGTGCGACCGAGGCCGGCTCTCCACGCGGTCTGCGCAGGGACACGCCCCGAGCGCGGAACCCGGCTGACCTGGCCGTGGAGCGGGAAAACCCGTGGCGGAACCGTAGCAGAGAGCGTGTGAGCCATCACAGCCGGCCCACCTCCTTACCGTTGTGAACCACCCCACTGGCCCCTCGGACCTGTCGCGAACCTGTCGAGTCGCTGTCGATGCGAGCACGCCCCGGCCGCCGCGGGACCGGTGCCGCACCATGGGCACGTGGACAAGGGCGCTTCGGTTCGACTGCTCGTGGTGGACGACGAGCCGCACATCGCCGACCTCGTGGCGACGGTGGCGCGCTACGAGGGGTGGCAGGCGGTGACCGCCGGCAGCGGTGAGGCCGCGTTGCGGACCGCCGCCGACTTCCACCCCGACATCGTGGTGCTCGACCTGATGCTGCCCGACCTCGACGGCTTCACCGTGCTGGACCGCCTCCGCTCGGCCGGCGCGATGGTGCCGGTGGTGTTCCTGACCGCCCGCGACGGCACCGCCGACCGGGTCGCGGGCCTGACCCGCGGCGGGGACGACTACCTGGTCAAGCCGTTCTCCGTCGAGGAGCTGATGGCACGGCTGCGGGCCGTGCTGCGGCGCTCGACCGGGCCGACCTGGAAGCGGTCCGTGCTCAAGGTGTCCGACCTGGCCCTGGACGAGGACACCCGCGAGGTGCGCCGGGGCGGGAAGCTGGTCACGCTCACGCCCACCGAGTACGAGCTGCTGCGCTACCTGATGCGCCGCTCCCCCGCCGTGCTGACCAAGGCGCAGATCCTCGACCACGTGTGGGAGTACGACTTCGGCGGCCGGTCCAACGTGGTCGAGCTGGTCGTCTCGCACCTGCGGCGCAAGCTGGACGACGGCGGCGAGCCGCTGATCCACACCGTGCGCGGCGTGGGTTACGCGCTGCGGCGAGCCGCGGAGTGACGCGTCGGCGCCTGCGCCTGGGCACGCGCCTGGCGCTGGGCCTCGGCGCGCTGGCGCTGGCGGTGTTCGCGGTCGTCGGCACGGTGATGGCGCGGAGCATGCAGGAGTACCTGGAACGCCGGCTCGACGCGCAGATGGAGACGACCCAGGTCTCGTTGAAGAAGGACTTCGCCAAGAACGGCACGCTCAAGGGCGCGGCCTACGGCTGGTACTCGGTCGTCTACGAGGTGCGCAACGGCACGGCCACGCCGAAGAACCGCGACGACCTGCCCGCCGACAACGCCGAGTTCACCGAGGTCGCGTTGCAGGTCGACGGGCGCGAACCGGTGTACCGGACGGAGTACCTGCGCGGCGACGGCACGTACCGGCTGCGCGGGTGCGCGGTGTCCGACGGCGTGGTGCTGGTCAGCGCGGCGCCGATGGACGACATCACCACGACCGTGCGGCAGCTGGTGATCGTGGAGGTGGCCACGTTCCTGCTCGCGCTGGTCGCGTTCGTGGTGATCGGGCGGGCGGTGCTGCGGCGCGGGTTGCAGCCGTTGAGCGACATGGCCCGGACCGCGCACGACATCACGTCGCACGACCTGACCGACTCGGCCCGGCTGCCGGTGCGCGCGGAGGGCGGCGACGGCGGCGCGGAGGTCGAGGAGCTGCGCACGGCGTTCAACACGATGCTGGAGCACATCGACACGTCGCTGGCCGCGCGCACCGCCGCGGAGCAGCGGCTGCGGCGGTTCATCGCGGACGCGTCGCACGAGCTGCGCACGCCGTTGACGTCGATCCGGGGTTACGCCGACCTGTTCCGGTACGCGGCGGCGAACGCGCCGGAGGAGCGCGAGGCGCACCTGGAGAAGCTGCGCTCGGAGGCGGCGCGGATGAGCGTGCTGCTGGACGACCTGCTGCTGCTCGCCCGGCTGGACTCGGCGGAGGTGGAGACGCCGTTGCGGGTGGCCGACGGCGACCTGGCGGCGCTGGCGCGGGAGGCGGCGGACGCGTTCCGCGCGGCCCGGCCGACCCACCCGCTGACGCTGACGGCGCCGGACGAGCCGGTGCCCTCGGCGTTCGACCCGCTGCGGTTGCGGCAGGTGGTGGACAACCTGCTCACCAACGCCGCCGTGCACACCCCGGCCGGCACGGCGGTCTCGCTCTCCGTCGAGGTGCGGGGCGAATCGGCCGTGCTCCGGGTCGGCGACACCGGCCCCGGCATCCCGCCCGCCGACCAGTCCCGCATCTTCGACCGGTTCTACCGGGTGGACGACTCGCGCACGCGTGATCGCGGCGGCAGCGGCCTGGGGCTGGCGGTGGTGCACTCCCTGGTCGCCGCGCACGGCGGCACGGTGGAGCTGACCAGCCGACCGGGCGCCACCGCCTTCACCGTGACCCTGCCCCGCTAACCGGCGTTGGACGACTCCGCCCACAGGTCGATGCCCGAGTCGACCGCGTGCACGTCGATCCGCTCGATCTCGTCGTCGGTGAGCGGCGGGCCGTCCAGCGCCGCCACGTTCGACTCCAGCTGACCGACGCTGCTCGCCCCGACCAGCACCGACGTGACCCGCTCGTCGCGCAGCGCCCAGGTGAGCGCGAGCTGGGCCAACGTCTGGCCGCGCGACGCCGCGACCTCGTTCAGCGCCCGCACGTGCGCCAGGGTGGCCTCGCTCAACCACTCCGCGCTCAACGACTTGCCCTGCGTGGCCCGCGAGCCCTCCGGCACGCCGTCCAGGTACTTGTCGGTCAACATCCCCTGCGCCAGCGGCGAGAACGCGATGCAGCCGACGCCCAGCTCGCCCAGCGCGTCCAGCAGGTCGTTCTCGATCCACCGGTTGAGCATCGAGTACGAGGGCTGGTGGATCAGCAGCGGCACGCCCGCCGCGCGCAGCAGTTCGGCCGCCTCACGGGTCTTCGTCGCCGAGTAGGACGAGATGCCGACGTAGAGAGCCTTGCCCTGCTGCACCGCGCTGACCAGCGCGCCGACCGTCTCCTCCAGTGGGGTGTCCGGGTCGAACCGGTGCGAGTAGAAGATGTCCACGTAGTCGAGGCCGAGCCGGGACAGCGACTGGTCCAACGACGACAGCAGGTACTTGCGCGAGCCCCACTCGCCGTAGGGGCCGGGCCACATGTCGTAGCCCGCCTTGGTGGAGATCACCAGCTCGTCGCGGTGGGGCCGCAGGTCGTCGGCGAGCATCCGGCCGAAGTTGACCTCGGCCGAGCCGTACGGCGGGCCGTAGTTGTTGGCCAGGTCGAAGTGCGTCACGCCGAGGTCGAACGCCCGCCGCACGATCGCCCGGCCCGTCTCGTAGGGCCGGTCGTCGCCGAAGTTGTGCCAGAGGCCGAGCGACACGGCGGGCAGTTTGAGCCCGCTGCGCCCGCACCGCCGGTAGGTCATCCGGTCGTACCGCGAGGCGGCTGGAAGGTGGGCCACCTCCCCACCTTGGCACGCCCGGCTTCCGTTTGCCGGTCGGAAAACCGGACGAAGTTGCTCTGCTCGGCCCGTATTCCGCCGATCGCCCGATCATCCGCCTCATGTGCCCGGACATCGGCGTCCGGGCTCCCGGGCCCCGCGCCCGGACGCGCGAGCGGAAAGAGATCCCATGCGTCGCTCACTCAGACGCGGCACGCTGTCAGCCGTCGCCGCCCTGATCGCCTCGGCGGTCCAGTTCACCTCACCGGCCGCGGCCGCACCCGCCGCGGCCGCACCGTGCGGCCCCCTCGACGTCGCGTTCGTCCTCGACGACACCGGCAGCATGGGCGGGGCCATCGCCAACCTGAAGACCGGCATCAACGCCATCGTGAACGACGTCGTCGCGGCGTCCGGCGGCGACTACCGGCTCGGCCTGGTCACGTTCAAGGACAACATCACCGTCCACAACACCCTCGCGCCCGGCAACGCGGCGGCGGTGACCAACTACGTCACCAACACGCTCGCCGCCGGCGCGGGCGCCAGCGAGCCCGAGGCGTCCGACGAGGCCTTGAACACGGTCGTGAACAACCTGCCCGCGGCCGGCCGTCCGCAGAACGTCGACTTCGGCGGCACGTGGCGGTCGAACGCGATGAAGTTCGTCGTGCTGGTGACCGACGCCCGCCCCGGCGGGTTCGACAACGTGCACGCGGCCGTGGACGTCGCCAACGCCGCGCAGCGGGCGAACGACGCGCTCGGCAAGGGCATCAAGATCTCGCCGGTGTACGTGCCGACGTCGGCCACCTACACCCCCGTGATCACGCCGATCATGCAGAACTACGCCTCCACGACCGGTGGCGTGTTCACGCAGGCGACGTCCACGGGCGTGGGCACGGCGGACGCGATCCGCAAGCTCCTGTCGGACTGCCGGCAGACCGACGTGGTGATCCGCGACCAGGTGACCGACACCGGCGCCGAGCCGAACCCGAACGGCACGGTGTGGAACAGCCCGGACATCAAGGTCTGCCCGACCACCGCGGACTGCGCGGGCATCCAGCCGGTCGTCGGCGCGACGAACTTCGTCCACGTGCGGCTGAACAACAACTCCGGCCTCGGCACGAGCACCGGCACGCTCAAGGTCTACCGCACGCCCGCCGGCGGCGGCACGACGTGGAACAACGTCACCAACGGCGACTGGATCGCCATCGGCCAGCAGTCGCTGTCCGTGCCCGCGGGCGGGACCGTGGCGAAGATCCCGTGGACGAACGTCCCGGGGCCGGGCCACTTCTGCCTCCTCGCGCGCTGGGTGTCGGCGACGGACCCGATGACGTTCGCCGAGGGCCCGAACACCGCGCTGAACACCAAGAACAACAACAACATCGCGTGGAAGAACTTCCAGACCGTGCGGGGCAAGGTGTTCCAGCCGGTGAGGTCCTGGTTCACCCTGGGCAACGCGACCGAGCGGGAGGTCAAGACCGACCTCGTGCTGACCGGCGAGAAGCCGGTGGCGGGCGCCGTGGTGATCGACCTCGGCCCGCGCCTGTTCGAGCGCTGGCGCGCCGGCGGCGGCCAGGCCGAGGGCGTGAAGCAGGTCGGCGAGACCGCGTTCCAGCTCGACCCGAAGCGGGCGGCGCTGCTCGGCGTGCCGCTGCAGCCCGGTGAGCGGTTCACCGCGGAACTGACCTTCACCCCCGAGGCCCCTGGCGAGTACCTGACGAACCTCGTCCAGTTCGTCGAGGGCGAGGACCACGGCGGCGTGGCCTACCAGGTCATCACCGACCGCGAGTAACCCGCGCACGCGGTCGCGGCCCGCGCCCGGCAGGCACGGG
>NZ_JBEOVG010000108.1:0-28278 GCF_040295345.1 Actinosynnema sp. NPDC002837 | reverse complement strand
GCATACCGCTGTTGTATGTGGCCCATTCGGCCGTGCCCCCGGGAGCCGCCTCAGGCCCGACTATCGCGAACACGGACTTGTGAAACAGGCGCTAGTGGCCCGGGGCCTCCTGGCCCGCGACCTCGACCAGCACGCCGTCGGCGACCATGTCGTCGATCGTCTTCGGCATCAGGTAGGCCGTGCCGCCGCCGGGCTGCTCGAACCACGGCACGGCCACACCGGTCAGCACCTCGACCGGTCGGCGCAGCCGGTACACGTGGTACGGGCGGTTGATCCACGACGGCACCAGCGAGCGCTGCGCGAACGGAGTGCCCGCCGCGTAGACGAGGTTGCCCTCGCCCTCGCCGAAGCGGTCCACCTCCATGCCGGCGGGCAGCTCGACCATCGTCTTGTGCCGGAACAGGGTGAGCGGCGGTTCGCCGTTCATCGGGTTGATCGGCCACGACCGCTGGGGCTTGGGCTCCTGCGTCGACGTCGTGGCGCCCGACGGCTGGGCCGCGCCCTGCTGCTGGACCGGCGCGGGCGGTTCGACCGGCGGGCGCTGCGGCGGCGCGGGGCGGCGCGGCGGCTCCTCGCGGAACCCGTTGTTCATCGGCGGACGGGGGCGCTGCGGCGGCGGGGGCGGCGGCAGCGGGCGCGGCGGGCGGCGGCTGGTGAGCACCAGCTTGCCGGTCAGGTACGCGGCGGCGTCCTCCAGCCGGTCGAAGCGGACCGGGTTGGTCGGCCCGTGGTCGAACCACGACACCTCCCAGTCCGGGCCCTCGGTGCGCAGCAGCCAGGCGCGGTCGGCGGGCTCGCCGAACCGGTAGGCGGCGGGCGGCACGTCGAGCTCGTCCAGCGCGCGGCGGATGGACGAGAGCTCGCGCTCCTCTTCCGGCGTGACCTGGCGCGGCTCGGCCGGTGGCGGCGGCTGGACGGGCGGTGGCGGCGGTGGTGTCAGGCTCGGCGCGGGGGCCGCGGCCGGGCTCACGTCGTCGAACGGCCGCACGGCCTCGGCGAACTGCGTCGCCTGGTCGGCGAACGGCGGCGGCACCTGTTCCACGAACTGCGGCTGGTCGGCCGGTTCGGCGCGGGCCTCACGGTCCTCGTGGTGGTCGCGGTGCTCGTCGTGGTGGTCGTCGTGGGCTTCGCGGTGGTCGTGGTCGTCGAAGCGGGACTCGGGCTCGTCGTGCCGCTCTTCGTGCCGGTCGTCGGCGGCCTGCTCGGCGAACAGCGGCTCGTCGGGCTGGGTGAACGCCTGCTCGGCCGACTCCTCGAACCGGGTCTCGGCGCGGTCGGCGAAGCCCGGCTCCTCGGTGTGCTCCGGCGTGTAGAGGCGGGCCTGGTCGACCTCGAACTCGGCGGTGACCTCGGCCTCGTCGGCGGAGTGGCGGGCGTCGATTTCGGGCGCCTGCTCCTCGGCCGGCTGCGGCTCGTGCTCGGCCTGCTCGTGCTGGTGCGGGTCGTGCTGGTGCGGGTCGTGCTGGTGCGGTTCGTACGCCTGCTCGTGCTGCTGCTCGTAGACCGGCTCGTGCGACGGCTGCTCGTAGACCGGCTCCGGCTCGGCCTGGTCGTACGCGGGCTGGTCGTGCGGTGCGCGCTCGTGCGGCGCCTGGTCGTGCGCGGGCTCGTCGGTGACCGCCTCGACCTCGCCGGTCTCCTCGGCGGGCCCGGCCTCCGGTTCCTCGTCCGCGAACGGGCTCCAGGTCTGGGTCTCGTGGAGCTCGGGCTGGTCGTCGGCCTCCTCGCGCTCGTAGGCGCCCGGCGCGAACAGGTCCATCCCGTCCACGTAGGACTCGCGCCGGTACCGGTCGTCGATCACCGGGCCGTCCTCGTCGAACCGCACCCGGTACGGCGGGCCGTCCTGCGCGTACTCGATCACGTCCGGCTTGAGCTCGGTGAGGTTCGCCGTCCTCTCGACGTCCGCCGCCGCCTCGGCGGGCCGCGGCTCGTCGGCCGGCGGTTCGGGCAGCGACGCGACCACGGTGGCGCCCACCTCGACGGGCGGCTCGACCGGCGCGGGCGAGGGCTCGGCGACCGGCAGCTCGGTGCCCTGCGGCGCGGCCGGCGCGCCCAGGTTCGCCGCGGCGGCGACCCGGGCCTCCTCGGTCACCTCCGGCAGCACGAAGTCCAGCGCCTTGGCCCGCTCGACCAGCTCCGGCTCCGGCGGCACGCCGTAGGCGCGCAGGTAGTAGCCGACCGCGGCGGGCCAGATCCAGTGGCCGTCGGTCTGGAACGCCACCGGCACCACCGACGGCGCGTCCGGGTTGAGCACGTCCGCGTCGAACCCGCGCCCGATCACCGCGACCGGCGCCCGGTCCAGGTAGCTCAGCAGCAGGGCGTGGTCGGTCTCGGCGATCGGCGGCCGGTTGACCGAGGGCCGACCGCCGGGACCCGCGCCGTCGAACACCCGGGCCGTGCGGAACGCGCGGGGCGGCGCCGCCTGGTCGACGGGCGGCGGCGGCGGGGGCGGCGCCTGCTGGAGCCGTCGCCGCAGCCAGTCCGGCACGTTCTCGTCGGTGCGCGGGAAGAACCGCATCTCGTCCAGGTACGCCTGCGGCGGCGGTGGCGTGGTCCAGGACGGCTCGGCGCGGTCGAAGTCGAGGTTGTAGCTGGACGGGTGGTCAAGCTGGTAGCGGGCGTTGGACCAGCTGCCCCGGCCGTCCCGGTACATGCCCGCGCGCAGCCGCGAGAACAGCCCGGCCACCTCCTGGGGCGGCGACCAGGCGCGCAGGGCGCCGTCGACGGTGCGCACCTCGGCGGCCAGCTCGAAGTACCGGCCGGTCGCGCGGTACTCCGCGGTCACGTGCCGCCACTCCTCCGGCGCGGCCCGCATCAGCGTCAGGCCGATCTGCTTGACCAGCGCATCCTGCTCGGTCGGGTTCAGCGGCTTCAGCTCGGACACGTGCAACATCTTCCCCCGCGACTCCCAGTGCCCGCACGGGCCCCCGCTGAGCCGAACGGAGTAATGACGCCACGCGACCGTGCCTAGACGCCCGGTTGCGGCTGCTGCATCGCCGCCGCGGCCACTTCGACCAGGCTCCCGTCGGCCAACAGGTCACGCACGGAGGCGGCCAGGAAGTAGCCCGTTCCGCCCCCGACTTGCCCGAACCACGGCACCGCGATGCCCTTGAGGGCGGGCACCGGCTTCTGCACCCGGTACACGTGGTAGCGACGGTTCAGCCAATCCGGTGGCAACGATCGGTGGCCGAACATGGTCCCGGCGGTGTAGACGAGGTTGCCCAGCTCCGCGCCGAACCGGTCGAGCTCGGCCCCGACCGGGATGACCACGTTCTCGCGGTCGCGGAACAGCGACAGCGGCGGCTCGTCGGGCATGGGCTGGATGTCCGCGACCGGCAGCACCAGGGCGCCGGTGTCCGCCGCCGCGCGCGTGCGGTCCAGGTCGGCCCGCCACAGCAGCTCGGCCAGCAGCACCTTCGCCGCGTCCACGGCGTGCTCGTACACGCGCGGCCGACCGTGCGGTCCGCGGCTCGCGTCCCAGAACTGGACCTGCCAGCCGGACCGGCCCGGCGCCGGCTCGATGACGAACGCGTCGGGCTTCGGCTCGAGGATCCCGTACTCCGACTCGTCGACCCCGAAGTGGTCCAGCCGCTCCTTGAGGTGGTCGAGCGCGCGCCGGTCGACCTCGGTGATCACGCGCGGCTCGTGCTCGGGCAGCGGCGCGCCCTCGGCCTGCCCGGTGGCGACGGCGACGGCCGCCTGCTCGGCCTCGGCGGCGACCGGCGGCACGGTGTAGCCGTTGTCCCGGATGTGCTGCACGAGCTGCGGCACCGGCGGCACGTGGTGGTTGCGCAGGTAGTACGCCACCCCGCCGGGCCACACCCACGTGCCGTCGGTGTGGAAGGACAGCGGCACGGACGGCGTGGCTTCCGGCTTGAGCGCGTCGGGGCCGTAGGAGCGCGCGGCCAGCACGGCCGGCGCGCGCTCCAGGTAGGCCAGCACGTCGTCCAGCTCCTGCGGGTGCACGGCCGGCCGGTCGTGCACCGTCGGGTCGGGCCCGTCGAACAGCGGCGCGGCGATCACGGTGCTCCGGGCCGGGCCGAGGCCCGCGCGTTCGCGGAGCCAGGCCGGGATCGCGTCGTCGTCGCGCGGGTAGAGCTCCAGCTCTTCGGCGTAGTGCCGCTCGGGGGGCGGCTGGGTCCAGTCCGGCTCGGCGTCCCGGTCGAACTCGGCGGAGTACGTGTCGGGGTGCACGAGGTGGAGCTTGAGCGTGAACCACGTGCCGTGGCCCGGTCGCGCCATGCCGTCGCGCAGCTGCACGAAGAACGGCAGCGCCTCCGGCGGCAGCTCCCAGTCGAACGACGAGCCGTACATGGTCAGCCCGGAGACCTGCGTCTCCACGTAGCGGCCCGTCATCCGGAAGTCGACGAACAGCTGCTCCCAGTCGCCGGGCAGGCGCTGCACCAGCAGGGTGGTGACGGAGCCGAGGATCGCGTTCTGGTCCTCGACGTCCAGCTGCGGTGCGGTCATGCGTTCTGCTCCTCGGTACTTGCTTCCTCCGGGCGGGTTCCGCCCTGGTGAGCGTCCTCGCTCGCCTCGGCCAGCTTGGCGCGCAGCCAGTCGGGGATGAAGGCCTCGTCGCGGGGGAAGGCCTGGAGGTCACGGGCGAAGTCCGCGGCGGGCACCTCCGGGGTGAACCGCGGGTCGTGGTCGAAGTTGTAGGTGATGTCGATGTGGACCGGCGCGTTCACCACGCACCGGGCGGAGAACCACGTGCCGCGGCCCGGCTGGTACAGCACCTGCCGCATCTCCTGGAACGCGGCGTGCAGCCCTTCCGGCGGCATCACCTCGGGGGTGGTGCGGTCGGGCATGTAGACCTTCAGCGTCGCGTCCTGGACGGCCACGGTCATCCGCACCAGCAGGTCGATCCGCCGGAAGCCGTCCGGAGCAGCGTCCAGCAGCATGCCGCCGATGTGCTGGAGCAGCTCGTCGTGGCGCTGCTCAGAACCCGGCCGGCCAGAGGGCTGCGTTGTGCTCATTCGGGTAGCTCCTGACGTAGATCTCGGTCGTGCCGTCGGCGAGCGTCACACGCCACCGCGTCTGGTAGGTGTGGGGGTGGCGTTGCAGCGGGTCGCGCAGGGCGAACGTGTCGATCATCTCGACCGTACCGCCGGACTTCAGGAACTTCGCGCGGTCCCGCTCCATCCGGTGCCATGTCTCGGCGGTGGCGAACGCCGGGCGCCCGTTGCCCTGGTTCTGGTCGCGCTGCTGGCTCGACTGGTTCGCCGCCTCGCCGGGGCCGCCGGTCTCGTTGCCCTGGTGGTGCCCGCCGTCGGACAGCTTCTTGCCGTCCGCGTCGACCTCGCCGTGACTGCCGACGTCGGTCTGGGCGCTGCCGTCGCGCCGGATCGCGCCGCCGGACCTCAGGTCGGGCCGGCCGGTCGTCGCGACCGTCTCGCCGTCGCGGTTCGTGCGACCGCGCCACGCGTCGTTGTCGGCGACCAGCACCGCGTTGGGCAGCGGGTTGTTCAGGTCCGGGCTGAACGGCCGGAACGTGTGCACGTGCGAGGCCGCGCCGTCCGGGCCGGTCTGGAACGTGCCGTAGCCCTGCTTCTTGTGGTCGTCGAGCACGAACCGGGTGTCCGGCGGCAGGTCGGCGCGGCCGGCGAACGGGTCGGCGTTGGAGAACGGCCTGGTCACGGCGGCGCGCTGCTCGGGCGTCCAGCCGCTGGTGTCGCCGCTGACGACGTTCACCGAGTAGACGTAGCCGTCGTCGGTCTTGGTCCGCCGCATGGCCAGCTCGACCTCGCCGTTGGCGGGCGCCGGCCAGCTCTGGGTCGGGTGCTGGGCCTTGCCCAGGCCGTAGAAGCCGTCGGAGGTGACCTCGGCGTGCGACGGCGCCCGGGTGATCTCGGTGTTGACCCGGCTGCGCTGGCCCGAGTGGGTGTCCTCGAAGACCACGTGGCCGGACTCGTCGGTGAGGAACCGGCCGCGGTGCTGGCCGTGCTCGTCGGTGACGAGGTACTCGGTGCTGGGGTCGTGCACCTGGCCGGGCCGGCTGAACGGCTCGCCCTGCCCGAGGTCGGTGACCGGGGCCTGCCTGGTCGTGGTCGGCTCGGTGCGCTCGACCGCGTGCTGCGGGTGGCCCTCGGCGTTGGTGGTGAACTCCTGGTGCAGGGGTCCGCGGTCGATGTTGTAGTTCGTGCCCTGAGAGGTGTGCTGGACCTCGGGGTTGCGGACGTCGGTGGACAGGTAGTCCGGCGCGGCCACCCACCTCGGCTTGCCGTCCGCGTCGGTCTGCACCGTGCCGCGGTAGGTGCCCTCGGTGTCGTGGACCTCCATCCGCGTGTTCGGCGGGAGGTCGGTGCGCGCGGTGAACGCCTCGTCCGGTCTGGGCGCGAGCGGGTGGTCGCGGTCGATCGCCTGCCGGCCGTTGGCTGGCTCGGGGATCGGCTCGATGATCACCGCGCGGTCGATCGTGACGGACCGGTCGCCGATCTTGATCGTGTCCTGGGTGGTCTGGCGGGTGCCGTCGGCGTTGGCCACGAACACGTCGTGCCGGTGGCCGACCTCGACGCGGTAGTGGGCGTTCGGCGCGGGGTGGCGGACCTCGGGGTTGTCGCCGTGGCGGGTGTTCGGCGCGATGGCGTCGACGTGGACGTTGCCGTCGGCGTCCACGTGCACGACGGTGCGGACATTGCCGTCCTCGCCCTGGACCGTGATCCGGGTGTCGCGCGGCAGGTCCTGGCCGGTGTGGAAGAACGACTGGTCGTCGCGCAGCCGGACGTGCTGCTCGTTGGCGGTCTCGGGCGCCGTCCACGGCTGCTGGACCTGCGGCTCGATGTCGAGGCGGCCGCGGTGCTCCTGCCCGTCGGTGGCGAGGTCGCCCCTGGGCTCGTGGCCGGGCGGCATGCCGTGCTCGCCGGTCGGCGCGTGCGTGCCGTCGGGCTCGAACGCGTGCCAGCCGCCGTCGGGCGGGAGCTTCGGGCCGGTGCCCGACTCGTTCGGCTTGCTGGCGTAGACGTTGCCGTCGCGGTCGGACCAGGCCAGGGTGTCCGGCGCGATGACCCGCTGGCCGGTCTCGCGGGCGACGTGCGCGGCCAGGCTGTTCTCGCCGCCCGCGCCCGCGTCGCAGCCGACGAACACGATCGGCCGGTCGGCGAGGTCGGGGTGGTTGTTGATCAGCTCGACCAGCTCGGCGCGGGTGTAGTGCGTGTCGCCGATGCGGACGCCGTCGCCGTCGGTGTGGATGTCGAGGACGACGTGGTCGTCGTTGGCCGGGATGCGGCTCGACAGGTCGCGCAGGCGGTCCTCGGTGTGCAGCGCGACGCCCGAGTCGGTGACCTGGCTGTTGCGGATCGCCTGGTCGACGCGCTGGGACACCTCGCCGATCGGGATCGGTCCCTGGTGCGCGACCGGGCCGAGGTCGGGGTTCGGGGTGAGGGTCGCGGGCGGGTCGGCCGGGGTGTAGCCGTCGAACGCGCCGTTCCGCGCGTCGGCGACGGTGACCGGGTCGGGTGTGCGGACCTTGCCGTCCTGGTCGAACGTGCCGAAGTCGGGCGGCAGCACGCGACCGTCGGCGGGCGGCACGTCGACCTCGTGCAGGACGCCCAGGTCGATCAGGCGCTGGACGCTCATCTTGCCCGTGGCCGGGTCGGCGAGGGCCGCGTCGAGGACGGGTTGGAGCTGGCGCGCGCCGCCGTTCTGGTCGAAGGCGGGTGCGACCGGGGCCAGCTCGACGGTGAGCGGGGCGTCCAGGACGTAGACGTGGTAGCCCTTGCCGAGGCTGTCCGGCATGATCGCGCGCTCGCCGAACCCGTAGGCCTGGCCGTCCGGGCGCAGCGGGGAGAGGAAGTCGCCGTTGGGGCTGCCGAACCGGTCGAGGACGGTGCCGGCGGGCAGTTCCACGACGACCCGCGGGCCGTCCGCGCCCTGGTTCGGCGGCCAGTCGATGCTGCCGTCGGGCTTGGAGTGGGCGTCGCGGAACGACTGGTAGTCGCCGTACGGGCCGTAGGGCTGGTAGGTCGGCTCGATGAGGGCGGCGGCGCGTTGGTCGTACGTGCCGACGGACTGGTCCGTGGGGCCGGTGCTCTCGTGGACGGGGACGTAGGGGCCGTCGTGGGAGAAGCCGGGGACGACGCCCGCCGGTTGGCCCCAGACGTTCTTCTGGGGGAACGGATCCGCGGCGGTGCCGGTATCCGCGCCGGTATCCGCGCCGGTATCCGCGCCGGTATCCGCGCCGGTCGTGTCGGTCTTCGCGTCGGTGTCGGTGCCGGTGCCGGTGTCGGTCTCGGCGGGCCACTCGTGGCTGGACGCCGGGGTGTGCTCGTCGCCGGGTTCGCCGACCAGGTCGTTCGGCGTCTCGGTGCTTTCGGTGTCGGGGGTGCTGTCGGTGTCCGGCGTGCTGTCGGTGGGGTCGGGCGACATGCTGTCCGGCGGCGTGCTGTCGACCGGGGCGCTGTCCGGCTTGGGCCCGTCCGTGGAGGGCGTGGGACCGTCGGTGGCCGGGGTCGGGCCGCTGGTCGGCGGCGTCGGGCCGTCCGTGCCGCGAGCGGCGGGAGCGGGGCCGTCGGTGCGGTGCGGAGCCGTCGGCGGCTGGGAGGTAGCAGGCTGGGAGGTAGCAGGCGGGGCGGTAGCCGGCTGGGCCGAACGTGCCGCCGGCTCCGGCCCGCGCGTCGGCGCGGAAGCGTCCGGCCGGACCGGTGCTCCGGGTTGCGGACCGGCGGGCGCGGGTCCGCCGGGCTGCGGACCGAACCCACCGGGCTGCGGCGCGGGCGCGGACGTCTGCGGCGGAGCGGTGGACGCGGGCCCGCGCTGCTCGGGCAACGCCCCGGGACCGGTCGCGGGCAACGGTTGAACCGGCATCCCGGTCAAGGAACTGGCACTGACGGAGTCGTGCCCGCGCCCGTTCTGATCCCGGCCGGAAGGCGAGCCGGACGACGCGGGAGGAGCGGGAGGTGCGGGAGGATCGGCCACGAAGCCACTGGCCGCGGGCGCGGCAGCCCCACGCCCACCACCGGGCGCACCGCCGGCCGGAGGCGCGACACCGCCGGCCGCACCCGCCATCGGCGCACCAGCCGCCGGAGCCCCAGTCGCCGGAGCCCCAGTCCCGGCCCCCGCGGCGGGAGCTGCCCCACCGGCCGCCGGACCACCACTGCCGCCCACCACCGGCGCGGAACCGGCAGGCGCGGAACCCGAAGGCGCAGAACCCGAAGGTGCGGATCCAGGCGTCGGCCCACCAGGCATCGACCCACCGGACACCGACCCACCAGGCGTAGATCCACCGGGCATCGACCCGCCGAGCGGCATCCCACCCGCGATCACACCGCCGGCAACAGCCCCGCCGGCCAGTGCCCCACCAACAGGCGCACCACCCGGGACCGGACCACCAGCAGCCGGACCACCAGCAACCCCGCCACCGGGCACCGACCCACCAGGCAGTGCGCCACCGGGCGTCGCCCCACCGGGAACCGCTCCAGGCGTCGGCCCACCCGGCACAGAGCCACCAGGCGTCGATCCACCCGGCGTGGCACCGCCGGGCAAAGCACCGCCAGGCACAGCTCCGCCAGGAACCGGCCCACCAGCGGTCGAACCGCCGGGAGTGGACCCACCGGGCACCGGGCCGCCAGGCGTCCCACCCGGCGTCGACCCGCCGGGCAACGAGCCGCCTGGGACAGGCCCGCCGGCCGTCGCACCACCCGGCGTCTGCCCACCAAGAGACGAACCACCGAGCGCCGAACCACCAGGCGTGCCACCGCCCGGCACACCGCTACCCGGCGCACCAACCCCCGGCATCCCCGCACCAGGCGTCGGACCGCCGTGACCCTGCCCGCCGGGAGTCGTCCCACCGAACGGAGAACCACCCGGCACAGACCCACCCGCGGCGGGCACACCGGGCATCGCCCCACCCGGCCGGAGACCAGGCGCGGCGGACGCGCTGTGAGGCGTCGCGGCAGGAGCGGCGGTAGCGGCGGGAGCAGCGCCCAACCCGCTCGGCGGACCGCCGGCCGTGCCCGGCGCGAACGCCGGACCACCAGGCACCCCACCGGGCATCCGGGCAGGGGCAGCACCCGGCGTCGAACCAGGAGCCGAACCGGGAGCCGAGCCAAGAGCAGGACCGCCGGGCGCGCTGCTCGGGGCCGGTCCACCGGGAGCCGTCCCGAGCCGACTGCCGATCGACGGCCCCGTCCCACCACCACCGGGTGACGTCGGCACCGACGCGCCGCTGCGCCCACCGGACGTCCCGGGACCGTTGAAGGCCGACGGCGCCGGAGCACCACCAGGCGAAGACCCGGCGGACTCACCACCGACCGAAGGCGGCGCGCTGACCCTCGGCCCGGGCGCGGGCGGTGCGGCCACGGACGAAGCCGCGGTCGTCCCGGCGGGCGGCCGGTTCAAGCCGTCACGGTTCACCGGCGGCCCACTCGGCGAACCTCCGGGCACACCACCGGGCACACCACCGGGAACGCCGCCCGGCGTCGGCCCGAGGTTCGGCGGCCCGCCGTCCGGTCCGCCGGCGTTCACCCGCGGCGGCTCGACGGAGATCCCGTCCTTGGCGCCGCCGATCCCACCGGACACCGCACCGGCCGACGCGCCCATCAGCACGTCCCGCGCCGAGATGTCCTGCCCCATCACGGCCGCCGTGCCCACGGTGGACACCGCGCCCTCGACCGCACCGCGCGTCGCGCCGACCGCCACCTGCCCGGCCAGCCCGCCGCCCTCGAACTTCAGCCCGCCCGACACCCCGCCGACCAGCCCGGACACCGCGCCCGAGACCGCCGCCTCGGTGGTCTTGCCCCAGTCCCACGACTCGCGGTCGCCGCGCGCCACCTGAATCGCCTGGATGGCCGCGTCGATGCCGACCGAGATCGCGACCTCCTTGAGGATCGCGATGATCAACTGCCGGAACGTGAACTGCACGATCAACCGGGTCGCCTGCTGCGCGATCGGGATGCCCGCCGTCGTCGCGCCGAACGTGCCGAACGCCGCGGCGATCAGCGCGGCGATCTCGATCGCCAGCGCGATCAGCGACGCGATGATCGACAGCTTGGTGTACTCCACCTCCAGCGCGGTGTTGTCGCAGCTGTCCGCCAGCTGCTCGCAGATCTTCTGCAGCTTCGGCAGGTAGGAGTCGTCGCCCGCGGAGAACTTCTTCCAGTACTCCTCGAACGCCTTGACGGCCTCGCCGGTCTGGCTCGCGTACACGGTGGACGCCGCGCCGTTGCCCTCGTCGATGACCGACTTCACGCCTTGCGCGGCCGTGCGGTAGGCGTCGGCCATCCGCCGAAGCGCCGTCTCGTCACCCTCCGGCCAGCTCTGCCCGACCACGATCGGGAAGAGCCAGGTGACCTCGCCCGGGATCTCGATGCCCACCGCAGTGCCCCTCAGTAAGTCCGGGAGATCCCGGTCGCGTTGCCCTGGTCGGAACCCTCGTAGGCATCGGCGGTCTGCTCCACGCCGGTGCGGATGTCGGCAAGGGCCGTGGCGAGGTTGCCGAAGGCCTCCAACGTCGCCTGCGAATTCGGCACGTACTCCTTGGCGAACGCCTGCCCGGACTCGTCGCCGCCCCAGCACTGGCCCTCGGCCTGCAACGCCGAGCTCAACGCCTGCAGCACGCCGCCCAGCGAATCACCCGCCGCACCGAACTGACCCGCGCCTCGGCGCAGGCCGGACACGCTGACGTCGAACCCGCTCACCAGCCACTCCTGTCCATGATGGTGTCGCCGTCGTCATCGTCGGACCGCGGCGCGGGACGACGCGGCTGCGTCGACGGCTGCGGCACGACGGGCGGCTGGGGGATGAGGTCGGCCAGGGACGGCACGCCGGGCAGCATCTCCGACAGGTCGATGCTCGGGCCTGCCTGCGCGGGCGCGAGCACCTCGTTCAGCTCGGTCCTGGCCTTGGCCACGGCCTGCTGCACGGTCTCGGCGGTGAGCCGGGCCAGCTTGTCGGGCGTGGTGCGCTCGAACGCGTTGGCGGAGAACTCCAGGGACGTCAACGCGCCGGCGGAGTCGACGGTGGCGCGCACGGAGCCGTCCTTGGACACCGCGGTCGCCGTGATCGCCATGGCCTGCGCCTGCGTCTCGCGCAGCTCGTCGGTCTTCTTCCGCAGCTCGGCCAGGAGGGAGTCGACCTGCTCGCGCATGGCCGCGTTCCGCGCCTCCAACTCGGCGCGTCGTCCTGTCGGATCGGTCACAGCGGTCCCCTCGTGAGCGCTCTCCAGAGGTGCTGACGCTAACCGAGGCCCACGGGTTCCCGCGGATATTCGGCGGTGGGTTGTCGGTGCGTGCGGGCAGAGTGTCACCGTGCTCCGTCCGTACCGGGAACTCGCCGCGATACCCCACTTGCCGTGGCTGCTGCTGTGGTCGATGGTCGGCCGCATCCACCTGCCGGGCACGCCGCTGGCGGTGTCGTTCCTGATAGCGGGGTGGACGGGGTCGTACGCGCTGGCCGGTGTGGTCGGCGGCGCGTTGACGCTGGGCATGGGTGTGGCGGGCCCGCTGCGGGGCCGTGCCGCGGACCGGAGCCCGGCCGGGCGGCTGCTGCTGGTCACTTCGGCCGGCTACGGCGTCGGCATCGCGGTGCTCGGCGTGCTGCCCGCCGTCACGCCCGGCGGGGCGTGGCCGTTGGCGGTGGTGGTGGCGTTCCTGACCGGGCTGTCCACGCCGCCGGTGACGGCGATGAGCCGGGCGAGCTTCCCCCGGCTGGCGACGGGACCCGCGCAGTCGGCGGTGTTCACCGTCGAGGCGTCCATGCAGGAGGTCATGTACATCGTCGGTCCCGCGCTGGCGGCGACCGTGGTGGCGGTGTGGAACGCGCAGGTCGCGCTGTGGCTGTGCGGCGCGCTGGCGGTGCTCGGCGCGCTCGGCTTCGGCGGCGCGCTGCGACGGGCCGGGCTGGACCGCCCGGTGGCGCGTGAGGCCGCACCCGGTGGGCGGACGCTGCTGCGCGACGGTTCGCTGGCGTTGGCGCTGCTGACGGCGCTGTTCCTGGTGGCGTCGCTCGTGACGATCGACATGGTGATCATCGCGTGGGCACGTGACCTGGGCAGACCCGCGATGGCCGGTGTGCTGACGGCGGTGTGGGGCGTCGGGTCGGTCCTCGGCGGGCTGATCGCGGGCGGGCTCGTCGGGCAGGCCAGGTTCACGCGGCGGATGCTGGTGATGGCGCTGGGCATCGCACCGCTGGTGCTGGTGCTGCCACCGGTGCTCGACCCGTCGTCGGTGTGGTTGATCGGTGCGGTGCTGGGGGTGGGGGGCATGGCGATCGCGCCCGCCATCGCGGCCAACAACCAGCGGATCAGCGGGCTCGCGCCGGACGAGCGCAAGGCCGAGGCGTTCGGCTGGATGGGCACGTTCACCACGGCGGGCTCGGCGTTGGCGCTGCCGGTGGCCGGGTCGCTGCTGGACCACTTCGGGCCGGCCGCGGCGGCCGGTGCGAGCACGGTGGCGGCGTTGGTCGGCGCGTTCCTGGCGAGCCGGGTGCGCGAGCGGGAGGCAGTGCGGGTTGGGTGACCGGGTTCGGCTGGTCGGTGCGCTGCTCGCGTTCGTCGGCGGGGCGTTCCTGGCTGTTCAGGGGCGGTTGAACGGCGAGCTGGGGCACGTGTTCGGCGACGGGTTCCTGGCCGCGCTGGTGTCGTTCGGCGGTGGGTTCGCGCTGTTGCTGCTCGCCGTGCCGACGACGGCGGCGGGGCGGGCCGGGCTCGGCCGGCTGTGGTCGTCGCTGCGGGACGGGCGGATCCGCTGGTGGCAGTGCGTCGGCGGCGCGTGCGGGGCGTTCTTCGTGTCCACGCAGGGGTTGACGGTCGCGGCGCTCGGCGTGGCGGTGTTCACGGTGGCGGCGGTGGGCTCGCAGGCGGTGAGCAGCCTGCTGGTGGACCGGGCGGGCATCGGTCCGGCCGGGCGGGTGGCGTTGACCTGGCCGCGGGTGGCCGGTGCGGCGTTGGCGGTGGTGGCGGTCGCGGTGGCCGTGTCGGACGAGGCCGGTGACCCGTCGGCGTTGTGGCTGGCGCTGCTGCCCGCGCTGGGCGGGTTCGGGCTCGGCTGGCAGCAGGCGGTGAACGGGCTGGTGCGCGAGGCGGCGCAGAGCACGCGCGTGACCACGCTGATCAACTTCGGCACCGGGACGGTGGTGCTGCTCGTCGTGTGCGCGGTCGACGTGGCGGTGCGCGGGCTGCCCACGGCCGCGCCGAGCGAGCCGTGGTTCTACGCGGGCGGGGCGCTCGGGGTCTGCACCATCGGCTCGGCCGTGCTGGCCGTGCGGTGGCTGGGCGTGCTGCTGGTCGGGCTGTGCCAGGTCGCCGGGCAGCTCGTCGGCGCGCTCGCGGTGGACGTCGTGGCTCCCGCCGCAGGTGAGCACGTGTCCGTGCTCGCGCTGGTCGGCACGGCGTTGACGCTGCTGGCCGTGGTGGTCGCCGCGTTGCCCGGCCGGCGGTGATGAGAGGATGAGGCACGTGACTGCGACGATCCTCAACGGCAGGGCCACCCGGGACGCGATCTTCGAAGACCTGCGCGAGCGGGTCGGCGCGTTGCGCGAGCGGGGGGTGACGCCGGGGCTGGCCACCGTGCTGGTCGGTGACGACCCGGGCTCGCACTCGTACGTGCGGGGCAAGCACCTGGCGTGCGAGAAGGTCGGCATCACGTCGATCCGCCGCGACCTGCCCGCGGACACCACGCAGGCGCAGCTGGAAGAGGTCATCGACGAGCTGAACGCCGACCCGGCGTGCACCGCGTACATCGTGCAGCTGCCGCTGCCCAAGCACCTCGACCCGAACCCGATCCTGGAGCGCATCGACCCGCGCAAGGACGGCGACGGCCTGCACCCCGTCAACCTGGGCAAGCTGGTGCTCGGTGACGAGGCCCCGCTGCCCGCCACCCCGCGCGGCGTGGTCGAGCTGCTGCGGCGGTACGACGTGCCGCTGTCGGGCGCGAACGTCACCGTCGTCGGTCGCGGGGTGACGGTCGGGCGTCCGATCGGGCTGCTGCTGACCAGGCGTTCGGAGAACGCCACCGTGACGTTGTGCCACACCGGCACCAAGGACCTGGCCGCCGAGGTGCGGCGGGCGGACATCGTCGTCGCGGGCGCGGGCAGCCCCGGTCTGATCACCGCGGACATGGTGAAGCCCGGCGCGGCCGTGGTCGACGTCGGCATCACGCGCACCGAGGCGGGGTTGGTGGGCGACGTTCACCCGTCCGTGGCCGAGGTGGCGGGTTTCCTGGCGCCGATCCCGGGTGGCGCGGGTCCGATGACCATTGCGATGCTGCTGACCAACACGGTCGAGGCAGCCGAGCGCACGGCCTGAGGCGGGAAGCGGTGGAGTTGTTGCCGGAGCAGCGCTGGCGGTCCGCGGCGGGCAAGCACCTGCCGTTCGCGCTGGTGCTGGTGGTGGTGGGGCTCGGTCTCGTGCGGATCGTCCAGTACCACTGGCGGCAGGGCGCGGTGCTGATCGGCGTCGCGCTGCTGGTCGCGGCGCTGCTGCGAGTCCTGGTGACGGACGAGCAGGCCGGGCTGATCGCGATCCGGGGGCGCAGCGTGGACGCGCTGCTGTACTCGGGGCTGGGCTTTGCGGTGATCTTCGTAGCGATGACCATCATCGGTGGTCCGCTGGATCGGTGACCTGGGCCGGGCGGGCTTGGCCAGGTTCGTTCGGGTTCGTTCGGCTGGGTTCGTTCGGTTCGTTCGGCTGGGTTCGCTGGTCAGGTTCGGTCGACCAGTGCTGTGATCAGCTCGGTCATCTCCTCTGGCGGAAGCACGTCGGGCAGGGTCAGGTGCTCCACCATCAGGCCGCTCATCGCCAGGTAGAGCGAGACGACGGTGGTGCGGTCGCCGGGTAGGCCCGCGTCCAGGTGGAAGCGGACGTTCTGCTCCAGGTTCTCGCTGATCGTCCTGGTCAGCGCGGCCTGGAGCTCGGGGCGCCTGGTGGCTTCGAGTCTCAGTTCCAGCAGGGCCAGGTAGCCCGTGCGGTCGACTTGGAGCCGTTCCAGCAGTTCTTGCAGCAGGCGCACCACGAGGCTCTTGTCCGGTGGCGCGTCCATCGTCCTGGCCAGCCTCTGCGCGTCCGGTGTCAGCCGGACGTGGATGTGCTCGCCGACCTGTCGCAGCAAGTCGTCGCGGCTGGTGAAGTAGTTCGACGCGGTGCCGTTGGGCACCCCCGCCTCCTGGTCGACGGCACGGAACGTCAGCCCTCGCGCGCCCTCGCGCGCCAGCACCTCGATCGCCGCGTCGACCAGCGCCATTCGCCTGTTCGGGTTGCGCACCACGGTTCCTCCTTGACAACTACTCCGGGCATAGTACTACAGTCGGAGCACTACGGGTGGAGTGGTTGTCATCGTGTCCGTGCCGAGCCCGTGAACCAGGACCAGGACCCCGAACCAGGAACCAGGAACCAGGAGGAATCCACCATGCGAACCCTGACCTACTTCGTCGCGACCTCGCTCGACGGCTTCATCGCGGACCCGAAGGGTGGTTTCGGCGACTTCCTGTTCGAAGGCGACCACATGACCGCCCTGGTCGAGGAGTACCCCGACACGCTGCCCGCGCAGGCTCGCGAGGCCATGGGCATCGACGCGCCCAACCAGCACTTCGACACGATCCTCATGGGTCGCGCCACTTATCAAGTGCCGGGAGGACTACCGAGTCCTTACCCGCACCTGCGCCAGTACGTGGTGTCGTCACGGCTGAGCACGACGCCCGAGGACGTGCAGGTGGTGACGGATCCGCTGGCCAAGGTGCGTGAACTGAAGGAAGAGTCGGACGGTCTGGGCATCTGGCTGTGCGGAGGAGGCAGGTTGGCCGCCGGCCTGCTGCCCGAGATCGACGAACTGGTGCTCAAAATTCACCCGATTGTACTGGGTAAGGGCATCCCCCTGTTTGCGGGCGAGTTCCCCACTGCGCGATTCGCCAAGGCGTCGACCAGAGTTTTCGACTCGGGGGTGGTGTTTGCTTCGTATGCCAAGGTGGATGGCGTCTGAGCTGCGATTGAGGTTCCGGTTCGGTTTTCAGTTTGATGCCCGGCTTGGGTTCGGCTCGATTTGACATGGGGCCCTTACGGGCACCCCAGGCAGGCCAAAGCCGGGCAGGCCTGGCGGGAAAAGCGTCCGCCAAGCCTGCCCGGCTTCGACCAGCCTATGACACCCGAACCCATGTCAAATCGGGCCTAGGTGCGGATGTGCGGGTCCGTTGTGCGGCGGTTGGGGCAAGTGGACTCAGTGGACGCGCCGCGGGGCCGTTGTGGGCGAGTGGGGGTTCGGTGGGCCCGGGGCGGTTTCAGGGCCGTTGTGGGTAGGCGGGGGTGGTGGTGTGGCGTCGGCGAGTAGAGCGGGTTTAGCGGAAGTCGCGTGAGCGTGAGGGGATGCGCAGGTCGAGCTGTTGCAATCGTTCCGCGCGGATGCTGATGACGCCTTCCGCGGATTCGACGACGCCTCGGATCAGCAGAGCCGGGCTGGTTCGGGCGACCTTGCGGTAGCGGGCCCACAGGCCCGTGGTGCAGACGACGTTGACCATGCCGGTCTCGTCCTCGATGTTGAGGA
Source organism: Actinosynnema sp. NPDC002837 (assembly GCF_040295345.1). Classification (NCBI taxonomy): domain Bacteria; kingdom Bacillati; phylum Actinomycetota; class Actinomycetes; order Pseudonocardiales; family Pseudonocardiaceae; genus Actinosynnema; species Actinosynnema sp. NPDC002837. Next base: position 10,810 of record NZ_JBEOVG010000108.1, on the reverse strand, counting down.
ACGTGACGCCGCCCGCGGTGCCGGGGCGTTGGCGGTGGGTTACGGCGCCGCCGATCAACACCCTGGTCCCGTTGGGCACGGTGGCCAGGTCGGCGGTGGCCAGGGCGCCCAGGGCGGTCAGTCGCTCCCGGACGAACTCGGTCGGGAAGCTGCCCGGGGACAAGCCCATCGCCCAGACGTCGGCGACCGCCAGCTCGACCTCGTCCATGCCGGGCAGGGCGGGCGCCTCGGTGCCTACCACGGTTCCGGGCAGGCGGTCGGGTCGGATCTTCGCGACGGCTCCCGCCGACCAGAGCGCGGCACGTCGGTCCAGGCCGAAGCACCCGAACGCGCCCGCCGTGGCCATGGCCTCCACCTGGGCCGTGGTCAGGCGGACCCGGGCGCCGAAGTCGGCCATGTCCCGGAACGGGCCCGATTCCCGTTGCGCGACAACGTCTTCGGCGACCTTCTGACCGATCGTCCGGATGCCGGCCAGGCCGATGCGCACGGCCTGCTCGCCGTCCACCAGCTCGAGGGTGGCGTGCGGGAGGCCGGCGTTCACGTCCGGACCGAGCACGCGCACGCCGTGACGGCGGGCGTCCGCGACCAACGACTGAGGGGAGTAGAAGCCCATGGGCTGAGCACGCAGCAACGCCGCGCAGAAGGCGGCCGGGTGGTAGAGCTTGAACCAGGCGCTGACGAACACGAGGTGCGCGAAGCTGAGCGCGTGGCTCTCCGGGAAGCCGAAGTTGGCGAACGCCAACAGCTTCGCGTAGATCTTCTCCGCCAGCTCGTGACCGATGCCGTTGGCCTTGGCGCCCTCGTAGAAGCGCTCGCGGAGGCGTTCCATCCGGTGCGTGGAGCGCTTGGCGCCCATGGCGCGGCGCAGTTCGTCCGCCTCGGCGGGGCTGAAGTCGGCCACGTCGACGGCGATCTGCATGAGCTGCTCCTGGAACAGCGGCACGCCGAGGGTCTTCTTGAGCGCCCCCTCCAGCAGGGGGTGGTCGTAGTCCCACTGCTCCTTGCCGTTGCGCCGGCGGATGTAGGGGTGCACCGAGCCGCCCTGGATCGGGCCGGGGCGGATCAGCGCGACCTCCACCACCAGGTCGTAGAACGTCCGCGGCTTGAGCCGGGGCAGGGTCGCCATCTGCGCGCGGCTCTCCACCTGGAACACGCCGACGGAGTCGGCGCGCTGCAGCATCTCGTAGACGGCTTGGTCTTCGAGGTCGAGGTTGCCGATGTCGACCTCGACGCCCTCGTGCTCGCGCACCAGGTCGATGGCGTAGTGCAACGCCGAGAGCATGCCGAGGCCGAGCAGGTCGAACTTGACCAACCCGATGGAGGCGCAATCGTCCTTGTCCCACTGCAACACCGTGCGGTCGGCCATCCGGCCCTTCTCGACCGGGCACACCTCGCTGACCGGCCGGTCGCAGATGACCATGCCGCCGGAGTGGATGCCCAGGTGCCGCGGGAAGTTCTCCAGCTCGGCGGCCAGTTCCAGCACCGGGCCGGGAATGCCGCCTTCCTCCACTGTGGACCGCAGCGGGCCCCAGCGGTCGATCTGCTTGCTCCACGCGTCCTGCTGGCCGACGGAGTAGCCGAGCGCCCGCGCGACGTCGCGGATCGCCGACCGACCGCGGTAGCTGATGACGTTGGCGACCTGTGCGGCGTGCCGGCGTCCGTACTTGCGGTAGACGTACTGGATGGCCTCCTCACGGCGGTCGGACTCGATGTCGAGGTCGATGTCGGGAGGGCCGTCGCGGGCCGGCGCCAGGAAGCGCTCGAAGAGGAGGTCGAAGCGGACCGCGTCGACGTTGGTGATGCCGAGGGCGTAGCAGACCGCGGAGTTCGCGGCCGACCCCCGGCCCTGGCAGAGGATGTCGTTGCGCCGGCAGAACGAGACGATGTCGTGCACGACGAGGAAGTAGCCGGGGAAGTTCAACTCCTTGATGATCTTCAACTCGTGCTCGATCTGCTGGTACGCCCTGGGGTTCTCGCCGATCGAGCGGTAGCGGCGGGCCGCGCCGTCGTAGGTCAGCTCACGCAGGTGGCTGTTCTCGTCGTGCCCCGGCGGCACGTCGAACGGCGGCAGTTCCGGCGCGATCAGCTTGAGGTCGAACTGGCACTGCAGGCCGAGCACGGCCGAGCGGTGCACCGCACCGGGGAACCGGGCGAACCGGCGGGCCATCTCCTCCCCCGACCGCAGGCACGCCGTGCGGCCGGGCGGCAGCCAGCCCGCCATCTCGTCCAGGCTGCGCCGCGCCCGCACCGCCGCCATCGCCGCCGCCAACCGACCCCGTGCGGGCACCGCGTAGTGCACGGCGTTCGTCGCCACGGTCGGCAGCCCCAGGTCGTGGGCCATGCCCCACAGCAGGTCGTTGCGCGGCCCGTCCTCGGGGTAGCCGTGGTCGGTCAGCTCCACGAACACCCGGTCCGCCCCGTACAGGTCGACCAGCCTCCGCAGCTGCGCGAACGCCGCCGCCGGCCCTTCCCGCGCCAACGCCCGCCGCACCGCGCCCTTGCGGCAGCCGGTGAGCACGACGCAGTCGTCCCGGGTGTCCGCGACGACCTCCTCCAACCGGTACACCGGCCGCCCCTTCTCGCTGCCCTCGGCGAGCTGGCCGGTGGTGACCGTGCGGCACAACGCGTGGTAGCCGTCGCGGTTGGTGGCCAGCAGGAGCAGGTGCTCGCCCTCCGGGTCCGGCACGCCGTTCTGCGGCTCGGACAGCCCGAGGCTCAGCTCCGTGCCGAACACCGTGCGCATCCCGAGCTCCTTGGCGGCCTCGGCGAACCGCACCACGCCGTACATGCCGTCGTGGTCGGTCAACGCCACCCCGTCCAGCCCGAGCTGCTGCGCCGCCTCCACCAGCTCCTCCGGGTGGCTGGCGCCGTCGAGGAAGCTGAAGTTGGAGTGGCAGTGCAGCTCGACGTACGGCACGCGGGCGCGGGTCGACCCGAGGTCGTCCACCTTGACCGCGAAGTCGGGCGGCGCCTCGTAGCGGTCGCGGTGGCGCGTCCACGCCGGGCTGTCGCCGCCGTCGGGCACCGGGGGTTTGCCCGACAGCGCGCGCTCCAGCTCCGACCACCGGACCGGCGGGTTGTTCCAGCCCATCAGCGCGAGTCGTCGAGCGCCCGCCGAGGCGACGGGATCGACGGCGCCGCCGGTGGCAGCCGTGCGGGCAGCCAGCCGAAGCTCACCACGTAGGCCGGTCCGCCGCGCTGGTCCGGCACCTCGTGCCGGTCCGGCGCGGCGCAATCGTCCAGCCACTCGGCCAGGCTCCGGCGATCCTGCTCGGAGAAGTCACCGCTCATCAGTCGTACACCCCTTCCACCGCCCACTTGCCACCCGCGCGGATCAGCAGGAACGCGAGTTCCTCGCCGTCCGCCGCGGTTCCCAGCACTTGCAGTCGTGCACCGCGCATCGCGGTCTCCGCGTCCCACCAGCGCTCGTCCACCGGCCACGGCCCCGACCACGCCACGACCTGCCGCGCACGGCCGCCGTGCACGATCCGGTGCGGCCGCACGACCAGCTCGGCGTAGCCGGTGACCACGACGTCCGCACCCGAGGAGTCCAGCAGCGCGACCGGCTCGGGTTCGGCGAACACCGTGGCGGGCGACGGTCCGGGCAGCTGCCCCGGCCACGGCTGCTCCGCGTCCGCCGCCGGGGTGCGCTCGTCGCCCCACGGCACCAGCCGCACCCGCTCGACCGGCCCACGTCCACCGCCGAGCACGGGCGTGAGCACGGCGTCCGGCCCGAGCAGGCCCTGGACGTGCACCATCGCGCGCGCCGCGCGTTCGGCCGCCTCACCCTGGTCCTGACCCGCGCCCGGCCACAGGCCCAGTTGCAGCGCGGTGGCGTCGACCACCTCTTCGGGGTCCAGCCGCAGCAGGTGGATGCCGGCGGTGAGGCCGGCGCCGTCGAGGCGGGCCCGGGTGAGCCAGCCGTCGAGCTGCCAGCGGACGCGGTCGGCGATGCCCTGCGGGGTGAGCGGCTCGGCGCAGCGCCACAGCCGGTGCAGCTCCTCGCCGTTCTCGGTGGTGGCCCGGATGCCGAGGCGGGTGCAGGCCAGACCCCGGTCGGCGAGGCCCGCGTGCAGGCGTTCGGCGAGGCCCTTCGCCGCGAACGCCGCCGCGTCGACCCGGTCGATCGGCGGGTCGAGCTCCCGGGTGACCGACAGCTCGGGCGGCGGGCGGCGGCGCGACCTGGGACGTTCCTCCAGCCCGGCGGCCAGCCGGTGGGCGAGCACGGCGGCGCGGCCGAAGCGGGTGGCGACGTCGCGTTCGGGCACGGCGGCGAACGCGCCGAGCGTGCGCAGGCCGAGGCGGCGCAGCAGGTCGACCAGCGCGGCCCGGTCCTCCCGGCGTTCGGCGGGCTGGTCGAGTTCGTGGATGCCCAGCGGCGCGAGGAACTCCCGGGTCCGGCCCGGCGGCACGACCAGCCCGCGGTGCGCGGCCAGGGTCGACGCGAACAGCCCGTCGGCGAACCCGACCTGCGCCTCGACCCCGGCGCGCACCGCGATGTGGTCGACCAGGCGCTCGGCGGCCGACTCGGCGGACCCGAAGTACCCGACCGGCCCTTGGGCGGCGACGACCACCAGCCCCGGCCGGACCACCTCGATCCCGGGCGCGAGCTCCTCCACCGCCACCGCGACCGGCTCGAAGAGCCGGGCGTCGCGCACCTCGTCGCACTCGAAGACGGCCAGCTCGGGGCACTGCCCCTGGGCCGCGCGCCGCCGCATCCCGCGCCGCACCCCTTCGGCGCGCGCGACCGCCGAACAGGCGACGACTTCACCCGATCCGACGACGGCGGCAGGGAGGTGCGGCGGGAGCGCGGCCTCGGCGGAGGCCGCCACCACCGGCCAGTCAGGACACCAGACGGCAAGCGTGTACAGGGGATTCACCTCTTCGACGAGTGGGAGGGGCGGGTTGTGAGACGCGCACGGCTCACACCGCCTCGACGGTGGCCGGGAAGGACGGACCGGGTTGGTCGGGTAGATCGGGTTGGTCGGGTAGGTCGGGCGGGCCAGGCGGACCGGTGGAGGGGGGACGCGGCAGGCCGGCGGGCAGCAACGGCAGGTCGGCCGTCGGCAGCGGCAGGCCCGTGGGCAGCCGCGGCGAGTTGGCGGTCGGCAAGGGTGCGTCGGCCGGCGGCAGTGGTGAGTCAGTGGTCGGGAGCGGGACCAGGGAGGGGCGTGCGGGTGGCTCCGCGGCGGTCCCGGGGAGCACCAGGCTCGTTTGCCGTGGCCTCGCCGCGGCGCCTCGGCCGGTCGCTTGGACGTTGACGGTGCGAGCGGTCAGGAGGCCGTGGCCCGCTTCCAGGCCGGTCCAGTGGCCCGAGGTCGCCGTCAGCTCCACGTCCGCGCCCGGCCACGAGACGGTGAAGGGCAGCAGGACTGCCTTGCGGTGCCGGGCCCGGGCCGAGAGCTTGCGCGAAGTCGCGGGGGTGACCGGCGTGGCCAGCACGACCAGGTCGAACCCGTCCAACAGGGCCGCCACGGTCTTCTCGACCTCGCCCTGGTCCCTGCCAGGTCGGGGGACCAGGGCGAGTCGATGGACGGCCACGCCCAACTCGGCCGCCGCGAGTGCCCCACACCCCGGCAGGCCGACCACGGCCGCCCAGCATCCTTCCGCCGTCGCCGCGGCCATCAGCGCGAACAGCAACGATGTCGACCCTCGCACCGACACCGTGCTGCCCCGCCGCAGGCCACCCCACGGGAGGAGCCCTGCCAGTTCCCCGCGAACCGGCAGGGCCCGGACCGGTGCCTTGGTCAGCTCGCCCGCCGCGCCTACCCCGAGCGCGGTCAGCGTCGCCGTTGCCGACCTGGACACCAGCCCTCCTCCCACAGATCCGCGCGCACCCCTGTGCGCGGATCGCCGTGGGAAGTTCGGCGACCTGTCTGTCGAACATCTGTTCGAACGACACGGTGATCTTATCCCTAACCCGCCACCCCCTGTCAATGCCGGCAGCGTCCACGATCGGGTGGCCGGCAGACTGCTGCTCGCGACACCGACCGGCCACACGGGGGGAACCGTGAACGCACCTCAGAACCCGCAGAACTGGCCCCAGCAGCCACAACCCGGCTACGGACCACCTCAGCCCGGCCCCGGGCAACCGGGCGGGTACGGCCAGGGCCAACCCGGCGGGTACGGACCACCCCCGCCCGGTTTCGGCCCGCAGGGACCGCCCGGCTCCCAGCAACCCGGTCACGGCCCGTACGGCCCCCAGCCGCCGAAGAAGAGCCGCACGGGCCTGGTCGTGGGCATCGTGGTCGCCGTCTTCGTGCTGGTCCTGGGCGGTGTCGCCACCACGTTCCTGCTGGACTACTACGAGCAGCCGGGCGGCGGCCCGGGTGAGCAGCCGATCGCCGAGTGCGACCTCAGCGCCGACCTGAAGTCGCAGGCGCACGTCAGCAGCTTCCGCCTGGTCGAGAAGCCCGCCCAGGACAAGGGCCTCAAGCGCTGGAACTGCCACTGGCAGCAGACCGAGGGCAAGGACGGCCGCAACCCGCGCAGCATGGCCTTCTACATCTACGACTACCGCGACTTCACCGACAAGTCGAACCAGAACGTCGAGCACGCGGAGAGCACCTACGACGACGCCGCCGGGTTCGCGAACGGCCTGCAGACCAAGCCCGTGGAAGGCCTCGGCGACGAGGCGATGCTGATCATCGAACCCACGCCGCGCGACTCGATCGACGTGAAGCTGATCGCCCGCCAGGACGCGGTGGTCTGGAGCATCACCTACAGCGGGCGGGACAAGGGCTTCATCAGCGACTCGCCGATGCCGCTGGCCGACGCGGAGGCCGTGGTCCGCAAGACGGCCGAGGAACTGATCGCGAAGCAGTGAGACGCGGAAGGGCTCCCCGTCCGCCGACGAGGAGCCCTTCCGGAGCGCTACTAGTGCGCGAAGTGCCGCGTGCCGGTCAGGTACACGGTCGCGCCGGCCGCCTCCGCCGCCGCGATCACCTCGGCGTCGCGCACCGAACCACCGGGCTGCACGACCGCGCGCACACCGGCCTCCAGCAGCACCTCCAACCCGTCCGGGAACGGGAAGAACGCGTCCGACGCGGCCACCGAACCCCGCGCCCGCTCACCGGCGCGCGCCACCGCCAGCCGGGCCGCGTCGACCCGGTTGACCTGGCCCATGCCCGCGCCGACGGTCGCGCCATCGGACGCGAGCAGGATCGCGTTCGACTTCACCGCCCGGCACGCCCGCCACGCGAACGCCAGGTCGGCCAGGCCCTCCTCGTCCAACGGCGTGCCGCACGCCAACGTCCACTTCGCCGGGTCGTCGCCCTCGGCCTCGATGGTGTCGGTCGTCTGCAACAGCAACCCACCGGACACGGCCCGCATCTCCACGCCACCGCGGTCGGGCGCCGGCGCGACCAGGATGCGGATGTTCTTCTTGCGCGTGAGCACGTCCACCGCGCCGTCGGCGTACGAGGGCGCGATGATCACCTCGGTGAAGATCTCCGCCACCTGCTCGGCCATCTCCACGGTCACCTCGCGGTTCGCCGCGATCACGCCGCCGAACGCGCTCACCGGGTCGCACGCGTGCGCGTTGCGGTGCGCCTCGGCGATCGCACCCGGACCGTCCACCTTGGACACCGCGATGCCGCACGGGTTGGCGTGCTTGATGATCGCCACGCACGGCAGCTCGTGGTCCCACGCCGCCCGCCACGCCGCGTCGGCGTCGACGAAGTTGTTGTAGGACATCTCCTTGCCGTGCAGCTGCTCCGCCGTCGCCAGCCCGGAACGCCCGTCGCCCTGCGTGTACAGCGCCGCCCGCTGGTGCGGGTTCTCGCCGTACCGCAGCACCTGCTTGCGGTTCCACGTCGCGCCGACCCAGCCCGGGAAGCCGGAGCCCTCGTCGTCCGCCACGACCGCGCTGCCCAGCCACGAGGCCACGGCCACGTCGTAGGACGCGGTGTGCCGGAACGCGTCCACGGCCAGCCGCTGCCGGTCCGCCAGCGTGAACCCACCGGCCTTGACCTGCTCCAACACCCACGAGTACCGCGACGGGTCCACGACGACGGCCACGCTGGCGTGGTTCTTCGCCGACGCCCGCACCATGGCCGGACCGCCGATGTCGATCTGCTCCACGCACTCGTCGGCCGACGCGCCCGAGGCCACGGTCTGCGTGAACGGGTACAGGTTCACCACGAGCAGGTCGAACGGCTCGATGCCCAGCTCGCGCAGCGTCTCCAGGTGCGACTCGCGCCGGGTGTCGGCGAGCAGCCCCGCGTGCACGCCCGGGTGCAGCGTCTTCACCCGACCGTCCAGCGCCTCCGGGAACCCGGTGACCTCCTCGACCGGCGTGACCGGCACGCCCGCGTCGGCCAGCGCGCGCGCCGTGCCGCCGGTGGAGACGATCTCGACTCCGGCCGCGTGCAGGCCGGTGGCCAGTTCCAGCAGCCCCGACTTGTCGGAAACCCCGATCAGGGCCCGGCGAACCGGTCGCCTCTCGGCAGGAGTGGTCACGGGATGCTCACCTTTCGTCCGTTCACGGTGCAGCCCTCGCGGGCCAGGCGGGCGACCACGTCGACCAGCAGCCGCCGCTCCACCACCTTGATGCGCTCGTGCAGGCTTTCGACGTCGTCGTCATCGGCGACGACGACCGCTTCCTGGGCCAGGATCGGCCCGGTGTCCACACCGCCGTCCACCAGGTGCACGGTCGCGCCGGTCACCTTCACGCCGTAGTCGACGGCGTCGCGGACGCCGTGCGCGCCGGGGAAGGCGGGCAGCAGCGCGGGGTGGGTGTTGACCATCCGGCCGCCGAAGCGGGCCAGGAAGGCGGGTCCGAGGATCTTCATGAAGCCGGCGGTGACGACCAGGTCGGGCTTGTGCGCCTCGACGGCGTCGGCCAGCGCGGTGTCCCACGCGTCGCGGTCGGCGTGGTCGCGCAGCTTCACCGCGAAGGAGGGGACGCCTGCGCGCTCGGCGCGGCCGAGGCCCTCGATGCCGGTGCGGTCCGCGCCGACGGCGACCACCTCGACCGGGTATCCGGGGTCGGCCGCCGCGTCCAGCAACGCCTGCAACAGGGTGCCGGAACCGGAGACGAGGACGACGACCCTGGCGGGGACGGGAAGCCGGAGTGTGGTCGCGGCGCTCAGCGTGCTCTCCTTGCTGGGGACTGTCACAGCAGCTCAAGAGCAGCCTAGGCGTTGGCTAGCGGGGCTCGTCGGCCAGGTCCTCCGGGTCGGCCTCGTCACCCTCGTCGGAGTCGGAGTCGGGTTCCTCGTCGGCGTCCTCGGGGTCGGTCTCCTCGGGGTCGACGTCCTCGACCAACTCCTCTTCGAGGTCGTCGTACTCGTCGAGGTCGTGGTCGAACTCCTCGTCGTCCTCCTCGTCGAGCTCCTCCCCGTCCTCGTCCTCGTCGTACTCCTCGTCGTCTTCTTCCTCCTCGAACTCCTCCTCGAGTTCTTCGGCTTCCTCGTCGTACTCGGCTTCGTCCTCGTAGTCCTCGTAGTCCTCTTCGTCCACGACGGCCTCCGGTTCCGGCTCGGCCGCCACCACGCGCCGCGGCCGCGGCCCGGAGAACCAGGCCACCACCGCGCCCGGCACGGTCACCCAGCCGAACGTGAGCACGGCCAGCAACCCGGCCGGGATGGTGACCGGGTTGAACGCCCCGCCGCCCAGCGCGCCACCGGCCACCGCCGCCAGCACCAGCGCCCCGACGCCCGCGGTGACCGCCGCGACCAGCACCGCGCGCACCCTGGCCCGCGGCGTCTCGGCCGCGTCGCGCAACGAGAACCCGGCCACCACGCCGATCACGCCCGGCAGCACGAGCACCAGCGCCAGGTAGGACGCCTGCTCCTCGGGCAACGCGGCCAGCAGCGGCACGGCGGGCACCGGGCCGCCGACGAACTCCAGCGGGCCCACCACCGCCGCGCCGATCGAGAACCCCGAGCCCACCACGTACGACAACGCACCGACCACCGCGTTCGGCAGGTACGCCAGGCACAGCAGCCAGATGCCGAGGCCCGTGCCGATGGTGCCGCCGCTCTGGTCGAACAGCACCGCGGTGGTCGACCACGAGAACAGCAGCCCGAGCGCCAGCACCAGCGCACCCGCCGCGACCAGCGCGAACAACGCCAACGCGCCCGTGCGCAACCCGCGCCGCGCCACCGGGTCGACCCGCTCGAACACGACTTCCACCAGACCGCAGCGCTGCGCGACCCCCGCGACCGCCGCCAGCCCGGACACCACCGCGCACCCGAAGAACGCCACCGCGGGCGTGGCCCGGACCGGACCCTCGTCACCCATCAGGAACGCGATCACGCTGCCGACCACGGCGTGCGCGCCCGCGATGCCGAACACCACCGACCGCGCCTGCAACGGCTCGAACAGCCCCAACCGGTCCGCCGCGCCCGCCGCCGCCCGGTACACCAGCAGCATCACCAGCGCGGTCGGCAGCAGCGGCAGCAGGCCGAGCTGCCCGCCGTCGAAGCGCAGCGGCACGTGGTGCGCGACCAGCCAGCCCGGCGCGGCGGCGGTCAGCACACCGGTCGTCGAGAACGACGCGTGCGCGGCCGTCGAGGAGATCAGCGCGAGCAGCGCGGCGACGCCCGCGTAGCCGATGACCACCGACCCGGCGGCGGTCATCGTGAGCACCCGCACCCGTTCGGCGCGGGAGAACTCGGGCGGGCGGACGGAGTCCGTCACGACACCGTGCGAGGTCGTTTGCTGCACCGACATCCTCCCACTGTCCCAGTAGCGGTGAGCCGTTCGGTCGAGACTCGCCGGACACGCGAAGAGGGGTGGGGGGGGGGGTGGGGGGGCGCCCCCCCCCCCCCCCGCGGAACCCCAGGGGGGGGCGCCGGCGCCCCCC
>NZ_JBEOVG010000107.1:0-28351 GCF_040295345.1 Actinosynnema sp. NPDC002837 | reverse complement strand
GCGGGGACACCACACGCGTCGACCCGGACATCGCACTTCGCAGCGCTGCGCCCCGCCAGCCAAAGCTGACGGGGCGCATTCGCCAACAGCATCCCTCGACTCGGGGGGAGGCGGGCCGCTCGCGCGGCTGCGCACTCTCGCTCAGTGCCGCCGTCACGCAGTCGTCGCCGTTATGCAGTGGTCGCCGTCATGCAGTCGTGGGCGCGAGCAATCCGGCCACCAGCAGCACGCACACCAACAGGGCCACCAACCCGACCGCGATCACGTAGTGCCGCCACGTGGCCCGGCCGGGCATCCGCCGCAACACGACCCCCACCGCCAGCAACGCCGTCAGCGCGATCGGCAGCAACGCCCGCCACGCCCGGTCGAACGAGAACGGCAGGAACGAGTCCGCGCCGTACAGCGACAGGATCAACGCGGGCAACCCGAGCCCGGCCGCCGCCGCGGCCGCCACCATGTTGAACCGCTGCTGCGCCTCACCATCCTGCGCCACCGCGAACGTCGCCATGCTGCTCAACAACGCCTGCAGCCGCGCGACCTCCTCGGCCAACTCGACGTCCATCGCCTCGCAGTGCCGCAACGCCGCCCGATGCGTCTCCGTCCACGGCCGGGTGGAACCCACCACCTCGCCGCGGTTGTGCCGATACGTGTCGACGTCCCACAACGCGATCCCAAGCCCGTCGCGCACCGCTTCGCGGGCGTGGTCACGGGCCCGGCTCAACGCCATCGACAACTCGATCACCTGCGCCAACAACGACCGCAACGCCGTCGACCGCCGCTGCGCCAACAAATCCGCGACCTGCCGCTCCAGTTCGTACCGCAACCCGCGCAACCGCGTCACCTCGTTGCGCGACGCCTCGGCGAACGCCTTCGCCACCGTCACCACCGCCATCCGCGGCTCACCGTCGACCAGGTGCGCGGGCTCCGCCAACGACGCCACCACCTCCGCCTTCAGGCGCCCGACATCCGCCTCCGCCCCTCCACTCCCACCTCCAGCCTCCTGCTGCCACCCACCACTCTCCCGCCACACCGCCTGCACCACGAACGCCACCGACGTCCCACCACCGGCCTCCACCACAACCCTCGCCCCACCAACCACAACCCGCCGCTCACCACGCGCACCGATCAACCGAACCAACGGCGGCACGAGCAGCACCCCACCCCCGGCCCGCCGCGCCGCCCCACTCCCATTTCCACTCACCACCTCATCCGCAACCACACAAGACACCACCGCCCGCAACCCGTGCCCCTTCTCAACCGGATCACCAGCGAACAACAGCGAGGTCGACGGCATAAGTCGATCTTAGTTCCGCCCCCACCCGCGATCGCCCGAATCGACGGAACCGGGCGGAACCTGGCACGACCCGGCCGAACCGGGCCCACGCGACGAACCGGGCCCACGCAACTCGGAGGGCCACGACCGCGACGTGGTGGCTGCGGCGCACTCCCACTCCCGGGGCCCGCGAACCCGTGCTTCCCGAACCCCGTGCTCCCCGAACCCCGTGTTCCCCGCACCCCGTGCTCCCGCGAGGTCCGCTTTGGCGCCTCGTGACGCTCGGCGGTGCTGGGTGACGCCCGGCGGTGCTGGCACCCTGAGGCTGCTGGCACCCTGACAGTGGTCGTGGTGGGTGTCGTGGCTGTCTCCGTGACAGGCCGCCCGCCGTGCCTTGCCGCCTCCTTCTTTCCCGGCAACGTCAATGGTGTGTTCAAAGTTTCCTGACGACGTAACCCATCAGGGTGAACTCAGGGTGGTGGATGGAGGCGGTGTGGGTGGGTGGGGAGAGGTGGGTTGAAGGTAGGTCCTTAGATTGCACGAAATTGTGGAACGTGCAAGCGCGTGCGTTCCCGCCGTCGGGTGAAATGGGGACGGCGGGAACGAAGGGGCGCGCGGGTAGGACAAGGTTTAAGCGCGGGTGCGGCCCACGTAGAGGTTGCGGGCGCGGTAGTAGGTGTCGGTGGTTGGGCCGGTGGTGCCGGAGGAGCCCTCCATCTGCAGGTTGATGATGATCCACATTGGCTTGCCGACGAAGTTGGCGCCCCGGTGCTGGCCGACCCACGTCCCGTCGAGGTAGTAGTGGATGTCGACATCGGTCGCGCTGACCTTGGCGATCCACGCCCGGTAGGTGTGCCAGGAACCGGGCGACGACACCGGGCGAATGGTGTTCGACCAGCCACCCGAGGCGTTCTTGTAAGTGTTGAACCAGTTCCGCGCGTCACCCTTGTACTCCAGGATGTCGCTCTCCGGCGGCCACGAGTTCGCACCCGTGAGCCAGAACGCGGGCCACGTGCCGCGCGTCGACGGAGCCTGGAACTCGCCGCGCACCTCCCAGTTCGGGAACTGGTCGTTGACCAGCACGTGCTGCCGGGCGTGCACCGCACCGGAGTGGTACCGGATCGGCAGGTGCGGGTCGGCGGAGCTGTTGCCCTCGTCCCAGTTGATCCGGGTCGCCCTGATGACCAGCGTCGACCCTTCCAGGAACACGTGGTTGTGGTCGGACGCGCTCGCGTACATCCGCGCCGTGCCGTTGTGGTCCGAACCCCACGGGTAGCGGTAGTTCCAGACCGACTCCAACGTGCTGTAGCTCGCGAACGATCCGTTGATGACGGTCTCCCAGGCGGCGGCCCGGCCGAGGCCGGACGTGCCGAGAGCGGCCAGTCCGGCGCCGCCCGCCACCAGGAGACCACGTCGACTCACTGTCACGGGAAAGCCCTTTCCTCGACGACGTTGACGAGGCGGTGTCACTCCCGAACCTAGAGATCAGCCCGGTGTCACGTCAACGGATGCCCCAAGGGCCGCAAGGGGTGCGGACTGTCCACTGTGGTCACAGCACACCACTGTGGCTGGTTGATTACTCACTTGAGGGAGGCAGGGGATCAGTAGTGGCGGATGCCCTTCGACAGGGTTCGGGCCCACGGTGCGTCGATGTCGTCCGCCTGCGCCGCCACCACCAGGTGGCACAGCATGCCCATGGCGAAGAACTGCTGCACCTGCTCCTCGCTGCCGCCCGACACGCTGCGCACGTACTCGACCGTCCGCGCCACCCCGCGCTGGAAGACCTCGCGCACGGCCGGTTCGGAGATCGCGGCGCACTGGGCGTGCATCTGCACCAGCAGGAGCGTGTTCTCCGCGGAGATCAGGTGGGCGTAGGCGTCGCCCATCGCGTACAGGACGTCCTCCGGTGCGCTGCCCTTGGCCTCGGCGACCCCGTCGGCGAGGCTTTCCCTCACCCGCGCGAAGCTGTGCTCCACCACGGCCAGGAACAACGCCTCCTTGTCGGGGAACAGTCGGTAGACGTAGGCCTGGGAGATGCCGGCGGACTTCGCGACCTCGCCGGTGGTCGTGCCGTAGTAGCCGCGGGCGGCGAACGCGCCGATGGCGGTGCGCAGGACCGTCTCCCGACGTTCCTCGGCGGTCGACAGGCGGCGTTCACTCGATGCGGCAGGCACGAGTGTAATCAACCACTCACACCTGTGGAAGTCAAGTCGGGACGCTCGCCGGTGCTCAGAGCCACGACCGGCAGAACCACGCCCTACCACGGACCACACCGGAAGAACTCCCGTCGATCGACGGATTGTGAGCAGGCCGTTCGCCACGCACGATGAGTCGCCGGCAGAGGGGCCGGCTGGATAGTTCCCTGCGATCTCGACGTCCGGCCACCCTGCGAGCACGATCCCGGCCGGGCGCGGGAAGGACCAACCGTGCGCGACACCGTGAGAAGGACGCTTGCCCTCGGTGTGGGCATCGTCGCCGCCCTGGCCGCCTTCGGGGGCCAGGCGATCGCCGCCCCGCCGCCGCCGGACACCGTCAACCCCACGCCGATGGTCGTCGGCGGCACCCAGGCCGCCAAGGGCGAGTTCCCCTGGATGGTGCGGCTGTCCATGGGCTGCGGCGGCTCGATGCTGACCGACCAGCTGGTGCTGACGGCGGCGCACTGCGTCAGCCGCACCGGCAACAACACGTCCATCACCGCCACCTACGGCGTGGTGGACCTGCAGGACACCACTCGCGTCACCCGCACGTCCACCTACGTGCACCGCGCGCCCACCTACGGCACGGCCACCGGCGGCGACTGGGCGATCATCAAGCTGGCCAGCCCGATCACCGGCGCGGCGCTGCTGCCGATCGCCACCACCGCGGCCTACAACACCGGCGTGTTCACCGTGGCCGGCTGGGGCGCCACGCGGGAGGACGGCGGCCAGTCCCGCTACCTGCTCAAGGCGAACGTCGACTACATCGACGACACCACGTGCAAGAACTCCGACCCGTACTACGCGGACCTGATCCCGGCGGCCGAGCTGTGCGCGGGCAAGCTCGCGGGCGGCGTCGACACGTGCCAGGGCGACTCGGGCGGCCCCATGTTCCGCCGCGACAACAACGGCGCGTGGGTCCAGGTCGGCATCGTCAGCCACGGCAACGGGTGCGCGCGGCCGGACAACCCCGGCGTCTACACCGAGGTGAGCACGTTCGCGGCGGCCATCAACCAGGCGGCGGCCGACCTCGGCGGCACGCCGCAGCCGCCCGGCAAGGTGTTCGAGAACCTGGACAACGTGAACATCCCGGACGCGGGTGCGGCGGTCTACAGCAACGTCACGGTGAGCGGCATCGCGGGCAACGCCCCCTCCACCCTCAAGGTCGGCGTGGACATCAAGCACAGCTACAGCGGTGACCTGGTGATCGACCTGGTCGCGCCGGACGGCTCCACCTACCGGGTCAAGAGCTCCAGCGGCTCCAGCACGCCCAACGTGGTCGCGACCTACACCGTGAACGCCTCCTCCGAGGTCGCCAACGGCACGTGGCGGCTCAAGGTCCAGGACGTCTACAGCCAGGACACCGGCTACGTGGACGCCTGGCGGCTCACCTTCTGACCTCACCACCCGACGACCGCGCGCCGAGCACTCGGCGCGCGGTTTGTCATAGGTGTGCCAAAAGTCGTCCCGGAAATACGCGTCCGCGTGCCAATCGTTCGCTATTTCCCTTTCTGTGTCTCGTCCATGCAGGTCACGGGCCGGGTATTTGTCCGAAAATGACAATTTCCCGGCCCGTCCGCGAATGGTCATCCGGCAGTCTTGCGCAAGTGTTGCGGCCTGGTTAATTTCCCCTTGCAGCACGTCTGCGAACCATTCCACCCCTTAATTGCCGACGTGCGCTCGGCGTCAGGGAGGACGTTTCCGTGAGACACAGCAGACCAGCCCTCGGGCTGACGAGGCTCGGCGTGGCGGCCATGGTCGTCGCGGGCCTCGCGATCGGCACGGGCACCGGTTCGGCCGCCCAGGGCGACCTGACCCAGACCTACAGCTGCCCGTTCCCCCTGATCGGCGACCAGAACGTCTCGGTGAACATCAAGACCACCCAGCCCGGCACGGTCGTCGCCGGCGCGTTCACCCCGCAGCTCGACATCACCGCCGTGTCGAACGCGGGCCCGACGGCCACGCAGGGCTTGCGGCTCGTCGGCGCCGAGACGATCCGCGGCACCGCCCGCGCCACCTCGAAGGTCACCGCGCCCGGCGACCAGGGCGCGCTCACCGTGCAGGTCGCCGCGGACGTGCCGGACCAGCCGATCCCGGCTGTCGGCAACGACCTCGTGCTCGACGCCGTGGGCTCCGCGCCGGGCCTGCGCTTCGACCAGCCCGGCGCCGCCACCGTCGAGGTGACCGACCTGGTGCTGGAGATGACCCCGCTGCGCGCCGACGGCACGCCGACCGACCTCGGCACGTTCGTCGCCGACTGCACGCCGACGCCGGACCAGGACACCGTGCTGCAGACCTACACCGTCTCGGGCGCCGCCGTCACGCCCGAGACACCGGCCGGCACGGGCGGCACGCCACCGCTGCGCCAGGTCTACACGTGCCCGTTCCCGTTGATCGGCAACCAGAACGTCACCGTCGACATCGACACCGACCTGCCGGCGGAGATCGGCGTCGGCGAGTTCACGCCGCAGCTCGACATCACCGCCGTGTCGAACGCCGGGCCGACCGCGACCCAGGGCCTGCGGCTCGTCGGCGCGGAGACCATCCAGGGCACGGCGGTCGCGACGTCGCTGGTCCGCACGCCGGGCGGCCACCTCGCCGTGGCGGTGCCGGCGGCCGTGCCGAACCAGCCGATCCCGCCCAGCGGCGACCTGGTCATCGACGCCGCGGGCGCCGCGCCCGCGCTCCGGTTCGACCAGCCGGGCACCGCGACGCTGTCCGTGCACGACCTCGTGCTCACCATGACCCCGAAGAAGGCCGACGGCACCGACACCGGTCTCGGCACGTTCGTCGCGGACTGCACGCCGGTCGACGCGGCCCAGCGCACCGTGCTGCACACGGTCACCGTCACGTCGGCGCAGGACACCGAGGCACCCACGGCCCCGTCCGGCCTGACCGCCGGCGCGACCACGCCGACCAGCGTGCCCCTGTCGTGGGACGCGGCCACCGACAACGTCGGCGTGACGGGCTACGACGTCTACAACGGCGACACCCTCGCCGCCACCGCGGAGGGCACCGGCGCCACCGTCGACGGCCTCACGCCGGACACCGAGTACACGTTCACCGTGGTGGCGAAGGACGCGGCGGGCAACCGCTCGCCGGCCGGCCCGCCCGTCACCGCCCGCACCCAGCCGCGGCCGGACACCGAGGCGCCCGCCGCACCCGGCAATCTCCGGTCCACCGCCCAGACCGAGACCAGCGTCGCGCTCGCGTGGGACGCGGCCACGGACAACGTCGGCGTCACGGGCTACGAGGTGTTCAACGGCGCCGCGTCCGCCGGCGGCACGACCGGCACCACGGCCACGGTCGACGGCCTCACGCCGGACACCGAGTACAGCTTCACGGTCGTGGCGAAGGACGCGGCGGGCAACACGTCGGGCGCGAGCGCCGAGGTGAAGGTCCGCACGAAGGCGAGCCAGGGCCCGCCGGTCGTCGAGCACGGCTACGGCCTGACCGGCGGCACGAGGATCAAGGCCGCCAACGGCACGGTCGCCCTCACCGGTGGCATCGCCGCCGCGCTCGACCTGTCCACCGGCGCGTTCGACGCCGACCTGACGCTCGACCCGGCCACCGGCCGGTTCAAGGCCTTCGGGTTCGTGCCGGTCAAGGCGAAGCTCCAGTTCGCGCAGGCGGCCAAGACCACCGGCACGCTGGCGGCCGGCGTGCTCAGGTCGACCTCCAGCGTGACCGTGAAGCTGCCGCACGTCACGGTGCTCGGCATCCCCGTCAGCACCGGCCCGGACTGCCGCACGAAGACACCGGCGTCGATCCCGCTGGAGTCCGGGCCGGGGTTCGACCCGCTCGCGGGCGGCGTCCTCGCGGGGGTCTACACGCTGCCGGCGCTGACCGGCTGCGGCCCGCTCACCGGCCTGATCAGCGGGCTGACGTCGGGTCCGGGCAACACCATCGAGGTGACGCTGTCGCCGCGCCCGCAGCGCTGACGCCCGGCACCCGGGCGAGCGGCCCGTCCGGCACCCGGGCGGGCCGCTCGTGGCGCGAGGATCGCACAACTGAAGAAGCACACCGGCGGTCAACGCTGTCAGAGTCGCCGGATGACGCATGCGGTGGTGTTGGGCGCGAGCATGGGTGGGCTGCTGGCGGCCCGCGCGTTGGTCGGTTTCTACGACCGGATCACGGTGGTCGACCGCGACCCGTTGACCGAGGACGCCGTGCACCGGAAGGGTGTGCCGCAGGCCAAGCACTTCCACACGATCCTGCTGCGGGGCAAGCAGGCGCTGGACGTGATGTTCCCCGGCCTGACCGACGAGCTGGTCGACGCGGGCGGGTTGCGCGTCGGCTTCAACGTCGACGCGCGGTTCGTGCTCGCGGGCCACACCTTGGCCCGCACGGACACCGGCGCGTCCGACATCCAGACGACCCGGCCGATGCTGGAGGGCGCGGTCCGGGCGAAGGTCGCGGACTACCCGGGCGTGCGGATCATGTCCCGGTGCGACGTGGTCGGGCCGGTGTTCGAGCGCGGCCGGGTGGTCGGCGTGAAGGTGACCCGCGACGGCGCGGAGGAGGTGCTCGACGCCGACCTCGTGATCGACGCGATGGGCCGGTCCGGCCGGGCACGGGCGTGGCTCGCGTCCCTGGGCCTGCCGACGCCCGAGGAGGACCGGATCGACGTCGACATGGTGTACGCGAGCCGGCTGGTGCGCCCCACCGCGCCGTTCCCGGACAAGCTGGTGCTCCTCGGCCCGGTGCCCGGCCGGCCGACCGGGTTCGCGTTCGCCGCGCAGGAGCACGGCCAGTGGATGATCACCCAGGTCGGCATGGCGGGCGACCACCCGCCCACCGACGAGGCGGGCTTCCTGGCGTTCCTCAAGCGGTCCGCGCCGCCGGACGTGCAGGACGCCGTCGCCGCCTCGGAGCCGATCACCGAGATCCGCACGCACCGGTTCCCGGCCAGCCTGCGCCGCCGCTACGAGCGGTTGCGGGAGTTCCCGCCCGGCCTGCTGGTCTTCGGCGACGCGATGTGCAGCTTCAACCCGATCTACGGCCAGGGCATGACCGTCGCGGCGCTGGAGTCCGAGGCGCTGCGGAAGTGCCTGCAGGACGGTGAAGGCGACCTGGCGCGGCGGTTCTTCCGCGCGTCGGCCAAGATCATCGACCCGGTGTGGCAGCTCAACGCGCTCGGCGACCTGGCGCTGCCGGAGATCCCCGGCCACCGGTCGCTGTCCACCAAGGCGCTGAACCGGTACGTCGCCAGGATGCAGCGCGTCGCCACGCACGACCCGGTGGCGGCCACCGCGTTCATCCGCACCATCGGGCTGCTCCAGCCGCCGTCGTCGATCCTGCGCCCGGACGTGCTGGCACGCGTCCTGGTCGGTGGTCTGCGCCGCGGCTGAGCCGACCGGCCCGCCGGCCCGGCTACCTTGGGCGCCATGCTGCTGCCGTTCGCGATGTTCGCGGTGAGCGCCGTCTACGTGACCGCGGGTGTGATCGGCCGCCGCGTGCAGCCGCGCAACCGGATCGGGCCGCTGTTCGTGCTCGTCGGCGTGGGCTGGCTGCTCGACTACACCGTCGAGGGCGGGTCGTTCCTGTTCCAGCTGGCCTGCAAGGTCTGGCCGGCCGTGCTCGGGCACGCGCTGCTGGCGTTCCCGACCGGCAGGCTGCGCACCACGCCGCGCCGGCTGGTGGTGGCCGCCGGGTACGCCGAGACGCTGGCGCTGGCCGTGGGGTTCGAGTTCGAGCGCCAACCGTGGGCCGCCGCGATCGTGGGCGCCGAGACGCAGATGACCGCGGTGGTCGGCATCGCCATGCTGGGCCTGCAACTGCACCGCTGGCGGGTCAGCAGCATGGCGCAGCGGCGCACGCTGACCGCGATGCTCGGCGCGGCGGCGGTGGCGATCATCGGGTTCGTGGTGTGGGAACCGGTGGAACGCGCGGGCCTGCAACCGCCGCTGGTGGTGCTGATGCTGGCGTTGAGCGGCATCCCGTTCGCGTACCTGGCCGGGTTGCTGCGCCGGCGGATGGACCGCGGCGAGGTGGCCGACCTGGTGGTGCGGCTCAGCGGCGACAGCAGGCGCGCCGGCGTGCAGGAGGCGCTCGCCGCCACGCTGCACGACCCGAGCGTGCGCGTGGCGTACTGGGTGGCCGAGCAGGAGCGGTACGTGGACGTGGACGGGCGGCCGGTCGCGCTGGACTCCGTGCACACCAGGGTGGACCGCGGTGGCGTGCCGGTCGCCGTGCTGCTGCACGACCCCGTGCTCGACCTGGAGCTCGTGGACGCCGCGTGCGCCGCCGTCGGCCTGGCGCTGGAGAACGAGCGGCTCACCGCCGAGCTGCGGGCCAGGGTCCGGCAGCTGGCCGAGTCGCGCGCCAAGGTGCTGCGGGCCGCCGAGGACGAGCGCCGCCGGCTGGAGCGCGACCTGCACGACGGCGTCCAGCAGCGGCTGCTGTCGGCGGTGATGACGTTGGGGCTGGCCGAGACCGTGCCGCCGGAGCGGACCCGGGCGCTCGCCGCCGAGGCCAAGCAGGCGGTGCTGGCGACCATCGACGACGTGCGCGCGGTGTGTCAGGGCATCCACCCGCCGGTGCTCACCGAACGCGGCCTGCACGGCGCGGTGCGCGAGCTGACCGCGTTGGCCGAGCCTCGGGTCGACCTGACCCTGGACCTGCCGGAGGACGTGCCGCCGTCGGTCGAGACGACCGCGTACTACGTTGTCGCCGAGGCGTTGGCGAACGTCACCAAGCACGCCGAGGCGTCCCGGACCAAGGTCGCGATCAGCGGCCGGGGCGGGCGGCTGGTGGTGGAGGTCGACGACGACGGGCGCGGGGGAGCGGACCCGGTGCGCGGCACGGGCCTGCGCGGCCTGGGCGAACGGGTGGAAGCGAACGGGGGGACGATGCGGGTGGTCAGCGCGGCGACGGGCACGAGCGTGCGGGTGGTGCTGCCGTGCGGGTCGTGATCGCGGAGGACTCGACGTTGCTGCGCGAGGGGTTGGCGCGGCTGCTCGCCGAGGCCGGTTTCGCCGTGGTGGCGGCGGTCGAGGACGCGTCGGCGTTGACGGCGGCGGTGGACGAGCACCGGCCCGACGTGGCCATCGTGGACATCCGGATGCCGCCGACGCACACCGACGAAGGGCTGCGGGCCGCGGTGGCGTTGCGCCGCCAGTACCCCGGGACGGGGGTGCTCGTGCTGTCGCAGTACGTCCGGGTGAGCTACGCGGCCGAGCTGCTCGACGCGGGCGCGGACGGCGTCGGCTACCTGCTCAAGGACCGGGTGTCGGACCTGGCCGAGTTCACCGCCGCGATCCGGCGGGTGGGCGCGGGCGGGTCGGCGTTCGACCCGGACGTGGTGAGCAGGCTGCTGGTGCGGCGGCGCGACGACAGCGACGACCGGCTGACCGACCGGGAACGGGCCGTGCTCGCGCTGATGGCGGAAGGGCGCACCAACCAGGCCATCGCGCAGCGGCTGTTCATCGCGGAGCGGACCGTGGAGAAGCACTGCACCAGCATCTTCACCAAGCTGGACCTGTCCGCGAGCCCTCACGACCACCGCCGCGTCCTGGCCGTCCTGCGCTACCTCAACGCCTGAAAAGGTGCGGTTAACCACACCACGCGGTGGTGCTGGCACGATTCCCGGGCCACCCCCGGCGCGGGCACGCTCGTCCCCATGACAGTGGGGCGCGAAGCAGAAGTTGCCGACCTGGCGGGGAGCCCGACGACGAGCGGGCGTCCCCGCGCCGACTACCGCACGGACCTGATCACGGTGCTGCTCGGCACCTGGTTCTCGATCGGGCTGTTCCTCGACGCGTGGGCGCACTCCAACGTGCCCGAGCTCGAGTCGTTCTTCACGCCGTGGCACGCGGTGTTCTACTCGGGCTTCGCCGCGACCGGCGCGTGGATCCTGTGGGTGCTGTGGCGCAACTACCAGCAGGGGCTGCGCGGCCTGGACGCGGTCCCGATCGGCTACGGGCCGGCGGTGATCGCGCTGCCGGTGTTCGCCGCGGCGGGGGTCGGCGACTACCTGTGGCACACGTTCATCGGCATCGAGCAGGGCATCGACATCCTGTTCAGCCCGACCCACCTGGTGCTGATCTCGTCGATGGTGCTGATCCTCACCACGCCGCTGCGCACCCTGTGGAGCGACCGGGACGTGGTGAGCCCGTCGCTGCGGCGATTCCTGCCCGCCGGGCTGGCCCTGGGGTTCACCACCTCGCTGGTGCTGCTGTTCGCCGGGTACGCCGACGCGACCGTGTTCACCACCGAACAGGTGATCAGGGCGTTCAGCTTCGAGAAGGGCGCCAACGGCGCCGGCCGGGCGGCCGAGCTCGCCGCGTCGATCATGTTCACCAACCTGATCATGATCCTGCCGCTGCTGCTGGCCGTGCGCCGGTTCCGGCTGCCGTTCGGCGCGGCGACCCTGCTGGCGTTCGTGGTGATGCTGCTCAGCACCGCCGTCGCCAACTACACCAACATGAGCATCGCGATCGGGTTCCTGGTGTCCGGGGTGGTGATCGACGTGCTGCTGCTCAAGCTGAACCCGTCGGAGAGCAGGCTCAAGGAGTACCGGATCTTCGCGGCGGCGGCGTCGTTCGTCACGTGGGCGGTGTTCTTCGCGGCGGCCATCATCGAGCAGGGCACCACGCCGAGCGTCACCGAGATGTGGACCGGGGCGCCGGTCATGGCCGCGCTGCACGGCGTGCTGATGGCGGTGGTGCTCGTGCCGACCGCCCGCCGGTGAGGGCGCTGCTCGCGGCCCTCGTCCTGGTGATCACCACCGCCGGCCCGGCCCAGGCGCACGCGGGCGGCCTCACGCCGCAGGACCACCTGAGCCGGGTCACCGGGATCGAACCGCCGCTGCCCGGCGTCACGGCGGCGATGGTCAACCACGGCACGCAACTGGAGATCCGCAACGGGAGCGCCGTCGCGATCACCGTCGGCGGCGCCGGTGAACGGACCGCGGAGCACGCGATCGGGCCGGGCGAGACCTACCGCTACCGCGACGAGCGCACCACCGCTCCGCAGTGGGAGGTGCCGCTCGGCCACGCGGTGATCAAGGGCCAGGTGGACGTCGTGCCCGGCCCGAACCCCTTGTGGTGGCTGCTGATCACGGCCGCGCTCGCCCTCGGCGGCTACTTCCTGGGCCGCGCGCGGGCGCTGCTCGCGGTCGGCGTGGTCGTGGTGACGGCCGCGCACGGGTGGCACGCGGTCGGCGCGACGCTCGCCGTGACGGGCGGGTCGTTCGTGCCGCTGCTGCTCGGCGCGACCGGCGTCGGCCTGGTGGCGTGGCCGCTGGCGGTGGTCGCCGTGGTGGCGGCGGTGCGGCGCAGGCCCGCGACGGCGTTCGTGGCGGCCGTCGTGGGCGCGATGCTGGTGGTGGCCGGGATACCGGACTTCGACAGCTTCCGGTTCTCCCGGCTGCCGTTCGCCGGTCCGGCCGACCTCGACCGGCTGCTCGTGGCACTCACCCTGGGCGGCGGCCTCGGCCTCGCCGCAGGCGGATTCGACTACCTCAGAAGGACTGGATCGACCACATGAAGACCGTTCACGCCCTGCTGCTCGCGCTGCTCGTGCTCGCGGGCTGCTCGTCCGGGCCCGAGGCCGCGCCGCCCGCCGCCGGCCCACTGGTGCTCGACCTCTCGGTGGACCACGCGTCACCGCAGCGGGTGGAGGCGGTGCGCGGGCAGGCCGTCGAGCTGACCGTCACCAGCGAGCAGCCGGTGGACGTGCACGTGCACGGCGTCGACGTGCTGGCCAAGGCGGAGAGCGGGAAACCCGCCGTGCTCAAGTTCACCGTGGACCGGACGGGCACCTACGACGTGGAGGCCCACCCGGACACGCTGCTCGTGCAACTGGTGGTGCGGTGACCGTCCTCGCCCACGGCGTCGGCGCGCGGCACGACCTGCCGCTCCCGCTGGACCTGGTGCTGCAGGGCGCGGCGGTCGCGCTGCTGGCATCGTTCCTGGCGCTGGGCCTGCTGTGGACGAAGCCCCGGTTCGACGCCGCCGAGCCCGCGCCCGACCGCGACTGGTGGCCGGTGCGGCTGCTGGTCGCGGTCGGGCTGGTGCTCGTGCCCGCCGCGGCGTGGCCGCACCTGGTGTTCGTGCTGGTGTGGGTCGGCGTGCCGGTGCTGTCGATGCTGTTCGGCCCGGTGTGGCGGGTGCTCAACCCGCTGCGCGTGGCCGCCCGCGTCACGCTCGGCCGCGCGTACCCCGAGCGGCTCGGCCACTGGCCCGCCGCGCTCGGCCTGCTCGCGTTCACCTGGGTGGAGCTGGTCTCGCCGGACGCGCTGCCGTGGTTCCTGGTGGCGCACGCGGTGGTGAACGTCGCCGGCGGCGTGGTGTTCGGCCGCACGTGGTTCGAGCGCGCCGACGGGTTCGAGGTGTTCTCGACGCTGCTGGGCCGGCTGTCGCCGCTGCGCGGCAACCCGTTCCGCGCGCTCGTCGCCACGCCCGTGCGGCCCGGTCTGGTCGCGGTGGTGGCGGTGCTGCTCGGCTCGACGGCGTTCGACAGCATCGGCTCCACCCCCGCCTGGGAACGCCTGTCCGTGCCGGACACGGCGGGGCTGGTGGCGGCCGTGGCGCTGGTCGCGGGCAGCTACCTGCTGGCGTGCCGGTCGTTCGGCGGGCAGCTCGCCCACTCGATGGTGCCGATCGTCGCCGGGTACGTCGTGGCGCACTACTTCTCGCTGCTCGCCGTGGAGGGCCAGCGGGGCGTCGCGCTGCTGTTCGGCCACACCGGCTTCACCCCCGACGACACGCTCGCCGCACCCGTCCTGGTGGCCTCGGTGCAGCTCGGCGCGGTGCTCGCCGGGCACCTGCTGGCCGTGGTGTCCGCGCACGACCGCGCGCTGCGGCTGCTGCCGGCGAACCGGCACTTGACCGGTCAGGTGCCGTTGTTGGTCCTGATGGTCGGCTACACCTCGGGCGGTTTGGCGCTGCTGTTCGCGGGCTGAGCGGTATTCTGAAGGTCCACGACGGTCTGTCGTGACGCAAATAGCTCGATCGGGCTAGCCGGTTAACTCGATGGGCTGGATTCCACCGCATTCTGGCGGCTTCCCGCTGGCAGTCCTGCCCGTGCGAGGTGACCGTGTCACCTGAGAGATTGGGGTTTCCTGGCACTCGGATGAACGTACTTCTCACTGGATCGGGTCGATCACTAGCTTTCGGGTGAGTGAAATCGGCGGATCTGTGGAATTCATCCCGAGTGACGAAAGGGTGTCGATGAGCATTTACCTCACAGGTCTGCTGTGGGTCGCCGGCGCGGCGGTCGTGGCCGCCGTGATGGCCTACGTGATCCGCAAGTACGGCGAGCTGGAAGGCCGCTCGGCCAACAACGAGGCCGCGGGGCAGGTGTTCACGATCGTGGCCGGCCTGCACGCGGTCCTGGTGGCGTTCGTGCTCATCGCCCTGTTCGACTCCGTCACCCAGGCGAGTGACGCCGCGTACCGCGAGGCGGACGGGCTGGTGGCGGCCACGTGGGCGAGCGACTCGCTGCCCGAGGCGACCGGCGCGCAGGTGCGCCAACTGTCCCGCGAGTACGCCGTCACCGTGATCGACGACGAGTGGCCCGGCATGGTGGCGGGCACCGCGTTCGAGTCGAGCGGCTGGTCGCAGCTCGACCAGCTGCGCCGGATCGTGGCCGAGTCGCCGACGACCGACGAGTGGCAGGTCGACCGCAAGACCGAGGCCGCGAACCAGCTGTGGCAGGTGTACCAGGCCAGGCAGGAGCGGCTGGACGCGGCCGGCGGCGGCATCAGCTCGGTGGTGTGGTTCGTGCTGATCGCGGGCAGCGTGCTGGCGGTGTGCCTGCCGCTGCTGTTCGGCGGTCCGCGCATCCGCACGCACGTGCTGATCGTGGCGACCTTCGCCGCCACCATCACGCTGCTGCTGTACGCGACCTACCAGCTGCAGAACCCGTTCGGCGGCGGCGCCGGGGTGAGTCCCGCGGCGTTCGAGGCCGCCGTGGAGCGATTCGGATGATCGAGGCGCTCGCCCAGGTCGTGTGCACCGCCATCCAGGTCGAGGCGGAGGCGCACGGCCCCTCGACCGTATTCCAGGTGCGGCTGCCGTCCGGCGAGACGTCCTCCCTCACCACGCTGGACCTGCGGCTGAACGCCATCGGCTTCGCCGCGGAGCAGAACCTCGTCTACGGCGTCGACCACCACGGCCGGCTCGTAGCCCTCGACAGGACGGGCCGGGTGGTCGTGAAGGCGCCCCGCCCGACACCCCTGCTGCGCAACGCGACGGCGGGCGCGGTGGTGGACGGGCAACTGGTCGTGCGGGTCGGTCCGTGGCTGCACTCGGTCGACATCGACCGGGACAGCCCCACGTTCGGGCACGTGCTGCACCAGGCGTGGCTGTGGCCGGCGGAGGGGACGACGGTCGACGACTTCGACGTGAACCCGGACGACGGCCTGCTCTACGGCGTCGCCACGCACGCCCACGGCTACGGCGTGGTGGTCAGCATCGACCCGCGCACCGGCCGGACGAAGGCCGTGCCCGGCGCCGGCCGGTTGCCCGGCGGCAGCGGCTACGGCGCGGTGACCCTCGCGCCGGACGGCGCGCTGTACGCCACGAACAACAGCCGCGGTGGTCGGAGCACGTTGTGGCGGGTGGCGCTCGACGGCTCGGGCGTGGTCACGGAGATCTCGTCCCGGAAGGCCCTGCACACCATCGACTCGTCGGGCTGCCTGACCACGATCCCGATCCCCACCACGACCACGACACCGCCCACCACCACGACCACCACACCACCCACGACAACGACGACCACCACCACACAACCCACCACGACGACCACTACGCCGCCGACGACGACCACCACCACCACACCGCCCACGACGAGGACGACCACGCCACCCACGACGACCAGGACCACCACGACAACCCCGCCACCGACGACGACCACCACCATCGCCCGGACGACCACCACCACGACAACGACGACGACCACCACCACGACCACCACGGTTCGCCCCGCACCCGCGGTGCCGCCGCGGCCGAACGTCCCGCCGCTGCGGACCACCCCGCCGCAGAACCCCCCGCCTCCGCCACTGCCCCCGCCCGCGGAACCGCCCGTGGAACCGCCACCGCCTCCACCGCCGGCCGACCTCGAGGCGCCGGACCGGCGGGTGGAGACGTTGGCGCCGACCGACAACACCGTCCGCGACCAACGGCGGTGGGGCCTGGCCGCGATGGTGCTGATCCTGGCCGCGGGCGCGCTCGCCCGCCAGGCCGCGAGCAGGCGCCGGTAGGTCAGACGGCCAGCATCCGGCGCACCTCCTCGTCGTGCAGCTCCTCCGCCGCGCCCGCGCGCACGACCTCGCCCGCGTCCAGCACCACGAAACCGTCGGCCAGCCGCAACGCGAAGTCCAGGTACTGCTCCACGAGCAGCACGGTCAACCCGACCTCCCGGTGCAGCCGGTCGATCGCCGCCTCGATCTCGTCGATCACCGACGGCTGGACGCCCTCCGTGGGCTCGTCGAGCACCAGCAGCCGGGGCCGGGTGATCAACGCCCGCGCGATCGCCAGCTGCTGCCGCTGACCACCGGACAGGAGACCCGCCGGCCGCTTGAAGAACTGCCGCAACGCCGGGAACACGTCCAGCGCCTCGTCCACCGCCGCCGGGTCGCGGTGCCCGGTGGCCTCCAGCGTCACCCGCAGGTTCTCCCACACGGTCAGCTGCGGGAACGAGACGTGACCCTGCGGCACGTACGCCATGCCCGCGCGCACCCGCAGGTGCGTCGGCAGCCGCGTGATGTCCTGCCCGTCGAACGTGATCCGGCCGGCCGTGGGCGTGAGCGTGCCCATCACCGTCTTGAGCAACGTCGTCTTGCCGACCCCGTTGCGGCCCATCACGCACACCAACGACCCGGCGGGCACCTCCAGCCCCACGCCGAACAGCACCCGCGCCCGCCCGTAGGCGGCGTCCACCCCGGACACCGACAGCATCACGTGACCGCCTTCCCCTTGGCCCGACCCAGGTACACCTCGCGCACCCGCGGGTCCTCCTGCACCTCGGCGACGGAACCCTCGCGCAGCAGGCGACCCTGGTGCAGCACGGTGACCTTGCGCGCGTACCTGCGCAGGAACTCCATGTCGTGCTCCACCACGACCACCGTGTGCGTCGAGGCGATCCGGTGCAGCAGCTCGCCGGTCCGCTCCCGCTCCGACCGGCTCATGCCCGCCACCGGCTCGTCCAGCAGCAGCAGCTTCGGCTGCTGCACCAGCAGCATCCCGATCTCCAGCCACTGCCGCTGCCCGTGCGAGAGCACACCGGCGGGCTTGTCGGCGGACGCCGTCAGGTCCGCCGCCTCCAACGCGGAGGCCACCGCGTCGGACACGCCGCGCCGCCGCCGCAGCAACGACCGCAGCGGCAACCGGAAGTTCGCCGCGAGGTCCAGGTTCTCCACCACGGTCAGCTCCTCGAACACGGTGGCGGTCTGGAACGTGCGGCCGACGCCCATCCGCACGATCCGGTGCTCGCGGCGCCCGACCAGCTCCTGGCCGCCGAACCGCACGCTGCCCGCCGCCGGCGCGGTCAGCCCGGTGACCACGTCGATCAGCGTCGTCTTGCCCGCGCCGTTCGGCCCGATCAGGAACCGCAGCTCGCCCTCCTCGACGGTGAGGTCCAGCCCGTCGATCGCCGCGAACCCGTCGAACACCACGCGCAGCCCGCGCACCTCCAGCAACGCGCTCACGCCAGCACCTCCACCGGACGCCGCCGTGCCGCCACCCGGTCCCGCGCCGACTCGACCAGGCCCGCCAGGCCCTTCGGCGCGAACACCAGCACGAGCACGAACAGCCCGCCCTGCAGGTACAGCCAGCCCTCGGCGAAGTCCTCGCTGAACAGCGTCTTGGCGTAGTTCACCGCGATGGCGCCCGCGATCGCGCCGGCCAGCACGAACCGGCCGCCGACCGCCACCCCGACCAGCAGCTCCAGCGACGGCACGATGCCGAGCAGCGCGGGGGAGATGATGCCGACGACCGGCACGAACAACGCGCCCGCCAGACCGGCCATCACCGCCGAGACGGTGAACGTGATCGCCTTGACCACGGCCGGGTCGTAGCCGAGGAACCGCACCCGGTCCTCGCCGTCGCGCACCGCCACCAGCAGCCGCCCGAACCGGCTGCGCACCAGCAGCTTGGCGACCAGGAACGTCACGCCCAGGACGAGCGCCGTGACGGCGTACACGGCGCGCTGCCCGTTCGGGTCGGTGAGGTCCAGCCCGAAGAACTGGCTGAAGTTCGTCATCCCGTTCGTGCCGCCGGTCAGGCCCTGCTGCCCGACCAGCAGGATCACGAACGCCGCCGCCAACGCCTGGGACAGGATCGCGAAGTACGCGCCGCGCACCCGTTGGCGGAACACCAGCAGCCCCAACAGGAACGCCACCAGCCCCGGCACCAGCACCACCGCCGCCAGCGCGAACACCGGGTTGCCGAACGGCTTCCACAGCGCGGGCAGCTCCTCGACGCCGCTCCACACCATGAAGTCCGGCAACCCGGCCGACCCGGCCTCCTTCAGCTTCAGGTACATGGCCATCGCGTAGCCGCCCAGGCCGAAGAACACGCCCTGCCCGAGCGTCAGCATCCCGCCCTGACCCCAGGCCAGCGCGATGCCGACCGCGACGATCGCGAAGCACAGGTACTTCGCCAGCAACCCGAGCCGGAACGGCGAGAGCGCGAACGGCGCCAACGCCAGCAGCACGACGCACACCACGAGGGAGATGCGACCCCACGTCATACCAACGCCCTCCCCTTCAGCACGAACATGCCCTGCGGCCGGACCTGGAGGAACGCGATGACCGCCACGAACACCAGCACCTTGGCCAGGCTCGCGTCCGTCCAGAACTCCAGGTAGCCGTTGAGGAACCCGAGCGCGACCGCCGCCAGCACCGCGCCGCGCAGCTGGCCGAGCCCGCCCGCGACCACGACCAGGAACGCGTCCACGATGTAGAAGGTGCCCAGGCTCGGGCCGACCGGGCCGACGAGCGTCAGCGCGACACCCGCCACCCCGGCCAGCCCCGAGCCGAGCAGGAACGTGAACCGGTCCACCCGCCCGGTGGCGATCCCGCTGTACGCGGCCAGTTCCCGGTCCTGCACGACCGCCCGCATCCGACGCCCGGCCGGCAGCCTGGTCAGGTACAGCCACACCCCGACCACGCACAGCACGGCCAGCACGACGATGAACACCCGGTTGTACGGCAGGCGCACGCCGAGCACGTCGACGCCGCCCACCAGCCAACCCGGCGCGGTCACCTGCACGTTCGGCGCGCCGAAGACGTCACGCGCCAGCTGTTGCAGCACCAGGCTCACGCCCCAGGTCAACAACAGCGTGTCCAACGGCCGCCCGTAGAACCGCCGGACCAGCGACCACTCCAGCAGCAGCCCCATCACCCCGGCCACGGCGAACGCGACCGGCAGCGCGATGAGGAACGACTGGCTCGTGTCACCCAGAAGAGATGAACTCTGCAACAGGTACGCGGTGTAGGCGCCCGCCATGATGAACTCGCCGTGCGCCATGTTGATCACGCCCATCTGGCCGAACGTGAACGTCAGGCCGAGCGCGATGAGCAGCAGCACCGCGGCGATGCTCAGCCCGATGGGCAGCTGGTTGACCAAAGCGCCCATGTCAGCTCAACCCGCCCGCCCAGTCGTAGCTCTTCAGGTACGGGTCCGGCTTGATCGGACCGGGCGAGGACCACACCTCCTTGATCTGGCCGTCCGCCTGCACCAGGCCGATCCGCGCGGTCTTGGCGACGTGCTGGTTGTCGCCGTCGATGGTGGTGGGGCCCTCGGGCGCCTCGATCGTGATGCCGCCCGCGGCCTTCCGCACCGCCTCGACCTCCGTCGTGCCCGCCTTCTTCACCGCCTCCGCCCACAGGTGCACGGCGTTGTAGCCGGCCTCCATCGGGTCGGACGTCACCTTGTCCGCGCCGTACTTCGCCTTGAAAGCCTTGACGAACGCGTCGTTCGCGGGCGTGGTGGTGGTCTGGTAGTAGTTCCACGCCACCAGGTGCCCGGCCACGTTCTCCGGCCCGATGCCCTTGACCTCCTCCTCGGCGACGCTCACCGACACCACCGGCGTGGTCTGCGGCGTGATGCCGGAACCGCGCAGCTGCTTGAAGAACGCCACGTTGCTGTCGCCGTTGAGGGTGTTGAACACGGCGTCCGGCTTCGCGTCGGCGATCTTGTTGACCAGCGTGCTGTACTCCGTGTGGCCGAGCGGCGTGTACTCCTCGCCCAGGACCTCGATGCCCTTGGCGGCGGCGTACGCCTTGATGATCTTGTTGGCGGTGCGCGGGAACACGTAGTCGCTGCCGACCAGGAACATCTTCTTCTTGCCCTGCGCCGCCAGGTAGTCCAGCGCGGGCACGATCTGCTGGTTCGTCGTCGCGCCGGTGTAGAAGATGTACGGCGAGCTCTCCAGGCCCTCGTACTGCACCGGGTACCACAGCAGCGCCTTGTTGCGCTCGAACACCGGCAGCATCGCCTTGCGGCTGGCGGAGGTCCAGCCGCCGAAGACCGTCGCCACCTTGTCCTGCGAGATCAGCTTCTGCGCCTTCTCGGCGAACGTGGGCCAGTCCGACGCGCCGTCCTCGACGACCGGGACGATCTTCTTGCCCAGCACGCCGCCCTTGGCGTTGATCTCCTCGACGGCCAGCAGCTCCGCGTCGCGCACGGTCACCTCGCTGATGGCCATGGTGCCGCTCAGCGAGTGCAGGACGCCGACCTTGATCTCGTCACCGGAGGCCCCCGCGCCACCGCCGGGCTCGTCGACGCAGGCCGTCGCGAGCAGGGCGGGCAGCAGGAGGGCGATCAGTCCGCGGCTGAGGGTTCTGGAACGCACCGGCGGCTCCTTTCGGGCAGGTGGAACCGAGAAGCTATGAACCGCGTGTTGCGTGCCGGGCGCGGGAGGTTACGTTCGTGTGGCCAAATCCGCACGGTATGGACTTGTGACCATCCGCGCTCACCTTGCGCGGTCGTCGTGTCATCCGTTCGGCCGTCACCCATCGTCCGAAGGTGCGACACCGCCGGACACCTTCGACCGACGAGCGCCGAGGGCCTCTCGTCCTACGTTCGCCCGGTACCTAGTTCGGGGAGGCGGGTCATGGGCGGACGAATCGTGGCGCTCGACGTGCTGCGCGGGGTGGCGATCCTGGGCACGTTCGGGACCAACGTGTGGGCTTTCACGCACCCGCAGGGGGTGACGGGCTTCCTGGCCGGTTTCGGCTCGGGCGCGGGCGACACCGCGACCGCACTGCTGCAGATGATCACCAACGGGAAGTTCCTGGGCCTGCTGTCGATCATGTTCGGCATCGGCCTGGCGATCCAGCACCGCTCCGCCGGTAGGCGGGGGCAGCGGTGGCCCGGGTGGTACCTGTGGCGCTCGGCGCTGCTGCTGTTCGAGGGCCTGCTGCACTACGTGCTGGTCTTCGAGTTCGACGTGCTGATGTTCTACGCGGTGGTGTCCGTGCTGGTCGCCTACCTGGTGGGGCGCGGCCGACGGGTCCAGGTCGGCTGGATGGTCGGGATGGGGGCGGTGAACCTGGGAGTCGTCGGCCTGATCACGCTGGCGCTGCTGACCGGCGCCACGACGGTCGGGGATCCGGGGTTCGTGCTCGCCACGGACAGCTGGTGGGACGGGGTCCAGGCGCGGATCGAGCACTTCGCGGTCTTCCGGGCCGAGGGGTTCCTGGTGCTGCCGCTGAGCGCGCTGCTGTTCCTGGCCGGCGCTCGGCTGTTCCAGGCGGGCGCGTTGGAGGACTCTGCGCGTGGCGCCCGCATCCGACGGCGGCTGGTGGTGTGGGGCCTCGGGGTCGGCGTGCCGCTGAACGTCACCACCACGCTCGCCGGCGCCGACTGGTTCGCCGTCGACCGCTACGTGTGCGCGCCGCTGGTCGCGTTCGGGCTGCTCGGCGCGATCACCGCGCTGGTCCACCGGATGCGGGCCGAGGCCGGTCCGGTGCGCCGCGGCGTGACGGCGGTCGGTCGGGCGGCGTTGAGCTGCTACGTCGCGCAGAACGTGATCGCGTCCGCGCTCTGCTACGAGTGGGGCCTCGGCCTGGCGCGGCGCTGGGGTCACCTCGGCCCGTGGTTCACCGGGGCGGTGTGGCTGGTGGTCGCCGTGCTGCTGGTCGTGGGCGCGTCGTGGTGGATGCGGCGGTTCGAGCGCGGACCCGTGGAGGCGGTGTGGGACTGGGCCTACCGGGCGCCACGCCGTCGGTCGGCCAATACGCTGGCGGTATGAGTCCCCTCGACGTGGACACCAGGGTGCTGCGGTACTTCGTGGCCGTGGCCGAGCGCTTGAGCTTCACCGGGGCGGCGCGGGCCCTGTACGTCTCGCAACCCGCGTTGAGCAGGCAGATCAGGCAGCTGGAGACGGACCTGGGCGTCGAGTTGTTCGTGCGGACCGGCCGGGAGGTCCGGCTGACCGCGGCGGGCGGTGACCTGCTGCCGTTGGCGCGCCGGGCGCTGGCCGAGTGGCGGGACGCGGTGCGGTCGGCGCGTTCCGCGGCGGCGGCCGAGGCGAACGTGCTGCGGGTCGGGTTCGTCGCGTCGGGCGGTGGCAGCGTGGCGCGACGGGCCCGGGCGGCGTTCGCCGAGCAGCGGCCCGACGTGACGATCGAGCCGAAGCGGTGCGACTGGGGCGGCGAGCCGGACGCGTTGCGGCAGGGGCTGGTCGACGTGGCGTTCGTGTGGCTGCCCGCCGACACCGACGGCCTGCGCACCCACGTGGTGGCGACCGAGGCGCGGTACGTCGCCCTGTCCCGCGACCACCCGTTGGCCGCGCGCGAGTCGGTGGGCATCGCGGACCTGGGCGACGAGCCGCTGATGTGGACGCGCAAGGCGCCGAAGGCGTGGGTGGACTGGTGGGCCGTCAACCCGCGGCCGGACGGCCGCGAACCCGTGTGGGGACCGGAGAACGACAACGCGGACGAGATGCTGGAGCACGTCGCGGCCGGTGCGGCGGTGTGCTTCGGCCCGGAGTCGATGGCGGAGTACTACGCGCACCCCGACCTGGCGTGGCGGCCGGTGACCGACATCGAGCCGCTGCGGGTCGCGATCGGGTGGGCGCCGGAGACGGCCCGGCCGGTGGTGCGCGCGTTCGTGGAGACCACGGTGCGGCTCCGCTAGCCCTCGTCGCTGAAACACTGTTATGGTACGTGCCCGGGCGACTTGGGGGGTGCCGTGGTCGAGCAGCAGTGGCCGGCAGTGCGGGACGTGCTGTCGGACGTGACGGGTCGGTTCGCCGACCTCGTCGCATCGTCGGACCCGAGCGCGCTCGCCACCGCCGACTGGACGGTGGCCGACACGGCGGCGCACGTCGTCGCCATCGCCTCGATCTACACCACGTTGCTCGCGCCCGGCGGCGGGGAGGTGGCCGACCGGAGCCTCGCCGAGCACATCCCCGCGGTCACCGTGGACACCGTCGCCAACCTGAACGACCTGGCCCTGCGGCGGTTCACCGAGCGCGACCCCGCCACCCTGAGCGCCATGCTGCGGTCGATGGTGGCCACGATCCTGGAGGTGACGACGGAGGCCGACCCCGAGCGGACGGTGCCGTGGCTGGGCGCGTCCCAGGTGCCGATCGCGGGCGTGCTGGCCCACCTCGTCAACGAACTGCTGGTCCACGGGTGGGACATCGCCCGGGGCGCCGGCACGCCGTGGTCGATCCCAGCGCGTGAAGCCGCGTTGTTCTTCGACCTGTTCATCGTCGGCATGATCCGCAACGACGTCGGCGGCGTGCTCGACGGCGAGCCGCCCAGCGACCGCCGCGTCGCGGTGGCGTTCCGCTCACCCCACACGACCCCGGTGACGATCGTGCTGCACCAGGGCCGGGTGTCGATCGGGGAACCGGGCGAGCCGGTCGACGTGCGCCTGACCTTCGACCCGGCGGTGCTGAACCTGGTGCTGTTCGGCCGCGTCAGCCGCGCCCGCGCCGCCGTGACGGGCAAGCTGCGGGTCGCCGGACGACGCCCGTGGCTGCTGCCCGCGTTCCTGCGCAAGGTGCGGCTGCCGACGAACTCCCTGCCCCTGTCGGCGGGCTAGCGGCTTCCCGGGTGACCCGTCATCGGCGAAGCCCAGGTCCGCCGCCAGGCCCGCCAGGTCGCGCTCACCGCCCTCCAACCGCTCCACCGCGCGCCCCACCCGCACCCGGTTGCGGAACCTGGTCAGGGACGCGCCCACCTCGCGGTTGAACGCGCGGCTCAGGCGGTAGGGCGACACGCCGAGCGCCTCCGCCAGGGGCACCAGCCCGGCCGACTCGGGCGCGTCCGCCAGCACCGCCTCCCGTGCCGCCGCGACCACCGCGCGCGCCGCCGGAACCGGCCGCGCCGCACGAGCACGACCACGTGCCCGGACCCCAGCGAACCGCCCCGCCGAGGACGGAAGCCTCGGCGGGGCGGTTGCTCACGCGATCACGGGTAGTTGACGACGTAGCGCTGCTGCGTGGCCATGTTCGCCGCGCCGCCGACGCCGTTCACGACGTTGTCGATCGTGCCGACACCGCCGAGCGACACCGTGACCAGGTCGTGCAGCCGCACGCCCGACCGGTTGGGCACCTCGAAGCCGTTCGCCGTCCGGATGCTCGGGTCGGCCTGGTTGAAGGCGTACACGCCCATGCCCCAGCCCTCGTGGGTCGTGACGTGGTCGCCCACCTTGTACCCGGCCCAGCCCAGCTTCGAGCCGTTCATCCACGCGGCCTGGTTCGGCGGGTCGTACGGCAGCTCGTTCTGGTAGAAGTACGTGCGGCCGCCGTTGCCGTTCCACACCGTGTTGTACTCCTGGTAGTGCTCGACGAACAACCCGTACGCCGTCACGTTGTCACCGTTGACGACGACGCCGTTGCGACCGGTGTTCGCGGTCCAGCCGGTCGGGCCCGTGCCGTGGTCGGCGCGCCACACCCACGTGTGGTCGACGATCACGTGGTCGCTGTTGATCTCCAGCGAGGTCGTCGCCTTGCCCGCCTGCGGACCGCCGACGCGCAGGTACACGTCGTGCATCGAGGTCGGGTTGGCGGCGTGCGACGCCGACGAGGTCGTCGGGCCGAGCTGGAGCAGCACGGGGGAGTTCTGCACACCGGCGTCGACCAGGAACCCGGCCAGCTTCACACCGTCCACATCGGACACGGCCATCGCGGCCTTGCCGGTGTCGGGCGACAGCGTCGCCAGGCCAAGGCCGAGCACCACGGTGTTCGGCCGGGTCACGTTGATCGTGTCGGTGAGGCGGTGCACACCCGGCGTCAGCAGCAGGTGCTTGCCCTGCGCCAGCGCCGCGTTCGTCGTCGCCACCGGCGTGCCGGGCTTGACGATGAAGAAGTCCGCCAGCGAGATCGACTGGCCGGCGGGCGCGCCCGCTTCCCAGCTCGTGCCGCGGGCGTTCTGCCGCAGCGCCGGGACGAACACCTTGTACTCGCCGTTCTCGAAGTACAGGAACGGCTTCTCGCGCACGACCGGGCTGGTGTCGACGGTGGTGTGCGAGGGGTTCGGGAAGTGCTGCGCGGGCGCGCCCTGCGTGCCGACGAACACCATGTTCCACACCGAGCCGCTCCAGCCGCCCGCGAGGTTGCTGTTGCGGGTCAGGAACTGCTGCTGCGAGCCGGAGACCGCGACACCGTCGATCTTGCTGTCCACGATCAGACCGCCGGACGCCCAGCCGTCGCCGCCGTTCCACAGGTGGATCTGGCCGCTGAGGTGCATCCGCCGGTAGGACGCGGCCTGCGAGACGGCCCACCGCTCGATCTGCCCGGCCGGCAGGTTGACGTGCAGGTTCTCGGCCTGGCGCCAGAAGTTCTGGGTGGCGTTGCCGAGGTTGTTCGGGTTGTCGCCCTGCTGGAGCCAGTCCGCCTCGACGCGCACGTGGCCGTTGAGCCGCACGTCGTCCGGGCGCAGGCCGAGGCCCGCGACCTGGGTGTAGAAGCGGAGGTTGACGTCCGCGTCGTACACGCCCGGCTTGTACAGCACGGCGTACCGCTCGGAGCCGAACTGGTTGGTCTTCATCTGGGTGGCGATCTGGTCCAACCGCGACTGCATCGCGGCCCGGTCGTAGCCGGGGCCGTAGACGAGCACGTTGGGACCGAAGTCGGGGTTGCGCGGGTCGGTGGGCGGGATGACGGGTCCGCCGGTCGTCTCGGTGTTGACTGCCAGCTCCCACAGTGAGTAGCCGTAGCCGGTGGCGCGCGCCGTGCCGTGGACCCGCAGGTAGCGCCCGGAGCCCGCGACGGTCAGGTTCTGCACGCCACCGGTGCCGGTGGTGGTGGAGTAGACGGTGTTCCAAGTGGACGCGTTGTCCGACAGCTGCACCTGGAACGCCCGGCCGTACGCGGCCTCCCAGGTCAGGGTCACGCGGCAGACCTGCTGCGTCGAGCCGAGGTCCACCTGGACCCACTGCGGGTCGGCGAACGCGCTGGACCAGCGGGTGCCGGTGTTGCCGTCGACCGCGGCGGCGGCAGGGGTGCCGCCGTTCTCGACGGAGGACGCGGTCGCCGGGCGGTTCAGCGCGGCGTTGGTCGTGCCGCACTCGGCGGCCTGCGCGGACTGGGTGATCACGGGGCTGAGCACCGCGGCGAGGCCGAGTGCCAGCGCGGCGGTCAGGACCCGTGACAGGGAACGGGGAGAGCTCATTGTCCTACCTGACGAGGTAAGGGGCGCGAGAAGGCCCGGAGCCGTGCCTCCGTGGCACCGGAGGCGCTGAGAGAGCGCTCTCTCGGAGCGTAACGCCGATGTCGCGAAGACGTCAACGACGGTTCAGGCGGAATCGCGCACGACGAGCGAGGGTTCGAAGATGACGGATTTGGGGCGCAGTCCCGGTTCTTCGACGTGGTCCAGCAGCAACCGGGACATCCCGGCCGCCATGTCCTCCACCGGTTGCCGCACGGTGGTCAACCTCGGTCGGCACGACAGCGCGGGGCTGCTGTCGTCGAAGCCCACCAGCGCCACGTCCTCCGGGACGCGCCTGCGGTGCTTGTGCAGCACCAGCAGCGCGCCTTGCGCCATCAGGTCGTTGGCCGCGAACACGCCGTCGATGTCGGGGTGCTCGGCCAGCAGCCGTTCCATCGCGGCCTCGCCGCTGATCGAGGTGAACCCGCCCTCGGCGATCGGGACGTACGGGAAACCGTGCCGCGCCATGGCGTCGCGGAACCCGGTCAGCCGGTCCTGGGACGCGGGCACGTCCAGCGGGCCGGTGATCGTCGCGACCTGTGTGCAGCCGCGACGCACCAGGTGGTCGGCGGCGAGCTTCGCGCCGGCCTGGTGGTCGAGGTCGACGTAGCTGATCGGCACGGGCCGGGCCGGGCGCGCGAACAGCACGGCGGGCAGCTCGGCGTCGACCAGGCGGGTGGGCAGCGGGTCCTCGGCGTGGGTCGAGACCAGCAGCGCGCCGTCCGCGCTGCCCTGGCGGAGGAACGACAGCACGTCCTCGCGGGCCGGTTCGGTGTCGGCGACCATCAGCACCGGGTGCACGCCGCGCGTGCGCAGGAAGCCGAGCACGCCGCTGGCCACCCGGCCGAAGAACGGGTCGGAGAACATGCGTGCGGCGAACGCGTCCTCGTCGCCCGGGTCGCCCGCGCCGGACACCACCAGCGCGATCGTCCCGGCCCTCTTGGTGACCAGGGAGCGCGCGGCGCGGTTGGGTGCGTAGCCGGTCTTGTCGATGGCGGCGCGCACGACTTCCTGGATCTTGCGGTCGACGTTGCGGGTGCCGTTGATGACGCGGGAGACGGTGGCGCGGGACACGCCGGCGACCCGCGCCACGTCTTCCAACGTCGGCGGGGTCGTCGGCGATCTGCTCATGGGGGTCATTCTGCCACGGGGGTGGAGAGCGCTCTCCGTAGTCTGGCTCTGTTCGGCTCGATTTGACATGGGGCCCTTACGGGCACCCCAGGCAGGCCAAAGCCGGGCAGGCCTGGCGGGAAAAGCGTCCGCCAGGCC
>NZ_JBEOVG010000106.1:0-28968 GCF_040295345.1 Actinosynnema sp. NPDC002837 | reverse complement strand
GCGGCTTAAACAGGGCCCGGCGCTGCGCCGGGGCGCCCCCCGGGGGCGGGCGCCGACCTGACATGGGGGCCGCCCCGGCCCCGCGCCGTTCCCGGGTGTCGCCCGACCGACCCGGCACGCGGCCCACCGCACACGGCCCACCTCGCCACACACCGCCCGACAACGGCCACCCCGCCACACACCGACCGCCTCGCCCGACACCAGCCACCGCGCCCGACACCGCCCAGCCCTCCGGACACCGCCGCTCGCCGCACACCGCCACCCCCCGGGCACCGCAACCTCGCCCGACACCGACCGCCCCACCCGACACCGGCCACACTGCCGCACACCACCCACCCCGCCGCACACCACCCGCCCCGCCCGGCACCGGCCCGCGAGCGCACACCACCCGTCCCGTCCCGTCCCGCCCCGCCCCGCCCCGCCCCGCACCGGCCCGGCACCGGCACCGGCACCGGCACCGGCACCGGCATGCGAGCCACCCCGCCCGCGTGGGTTTCGCCCCCAACCTGATCGCCGAGGTTGAACGTCGCGGGTTGCGCCGTGGAGCCTCCGCACCGCCCGCGCCGCGACCGGTCAGGAATCGAGAAGCGCCCGTGGTGGGGGCGGACCTAGCGTTCTTCCCATGGCAAACATCGAATCCGTCACCCTCGACGTGGCCGACACCACGGCCGCCCACCGCTTCTACGCCGACGCGTTCGGCCTGGACGGGCAGCTCCGCCTGCGGGCCTCCGAGGCGCCGACGACCGGCTTCCGCGGGTTCACGCTGGCGCTCACGGTGTCCCAACCGTCCACCGTCGACAGCCTCGTCGCGACCGCCCTGGACGCCGGCGCCACCACGCTCAAGCCCGCCTCGAAGTCGCTGTGGGGCTACGGCGGCGTCGTGCAGGCGCCGGACGGCGCGATCTGGAAGATCGCGACCTCGGCCAAGAAGGACACCGGCCCGGCGACCCGGGCGATCGACGAGATCGTGCTCCTGCTCGGCGTCGCGGACGTGGCCGCGAGCAAGCGGTTCTACGTCGGCCAGGGGCTTGCCGTCGGCAAGAGCTTCGGCCGCGTGTACGTCGAGTTCGCCGCCGGGTCGGGCCCGGTCAAGCTGGCGCTGTACCGGCGTCGCGCGCTGGCCAAGGACGTCGGTGTCGCGCCCGACGGCACCGGGTCGCACCGGCTCACGATCGGCGGCGACGCCGGCGACTTCACCGACCCGGACGGGTTCGCGTGGGAGGCGTCGTCCCGGCTGTCGACGAACGCATGACGGCCGCACCGCCGCGCGGCCTCGACGAGAGGCTGCGGGACACCCGGGCCAGGCTCGCGGCCGACGTCGACCTCTGGGTCGCGACGTCGGGCGGGCCGGCCGGCGTCCACCTCGTCCCGCTCTCCTACCTCTGGGACGGCGCCGCCTTCCTGATCTCGACGCCGCGCTCCTCCGCCACCGGCCGCAACCTCCTGGCGGACGGCCGGGTGCGGCTCTGCCTCGGGCCGACGCGGGACGTCGTCGTGGTCGACGGGACCGCCGAGCCGGTGGACGTCGCCGACCTCGGCCCCGAGGCGGGCGACGCGTTCGCGGCCAGGACCGGCTTCGACCCGCGCGACCTGGACGAGCCCTACCAGTACTTCCTGGTCCGGCCGCGACGGATCCAGGCCTGGCGCGAGGCCGACGAGCTCCGCGGGCGCACCCTCATGCGCGACGGCCGGTGGCTCGGCTGACCACGGCGACGTCACGCCTGCGGACGAGCGCACCCCCTGCGCTTGCCATAGTCAGATGATCGGTATATACCGATAGCGTGAAAGACGGTCCGTTGAGGGAACCGACGTTCCTGATCCTCACGGCGTTGGCCGCGCGGGCGCAGCACGGCTACGGCATCCTGCTCGACGTCGAGGAGATCTCGGGCGGCCGGGTCAAGCTGCGCGCGGGCACCCTCTACACGGCGCTGGACCGGTTGTCCGCGGACGGTTGGGTGGCCGTCGACCGGGAGCAGGTCGTCGACGGCAGGCTCCGCCGCTACTACCGGCTGACCGACGAGGGGGCGGCCAGGTTGGAGACCGAAGTGCGGAGGTTGCGGGCACAGACCCGCGCCGCGGAGCGACGTCTGCGGCTGCGGCCGGCGGGGGGCACGGCATGAGCGAGTTGGAACGGCACTACCGGCGGCTGTTGGCGCGCTACCCGCGCGATCACCGCGAACGCCACGGCGAGGAGATGCTGGCGGTGCTGATGGCGGGCGCCGGCGACCGGGCGCGGCCGACCCGGCGTGAGCGCGTCGACCTGCTGTGGGCCGCGGTGCGGCTGCACCTGCGGCGGGTGGTGGCGGCCGACGGCGGCGTCGACGCCCGGGACGTGCTGGCGATCGTCAGCCTGCTCGGGCCGGTGGCGCTGCTGGCCGGCGCGACGACCGGCCTGCACGAGCTCGCGTGGTTCGTGAAGGCGGGCGCGCTGGTGGACATGCCGTGGTCCACGCAGTTCCCGGACGCGCCGGCGTGGCTCCTCTGGGGCGTGGTGGCCGTGCTCGTCCTGCTCGGGCGGTCGCGTGCCGCCGCGGTGGTCGCCTGGCCGGCCGTGGCCTGGTTCGTGCTGGTCGCGACGTTCCTCCCGCACCAGCACTGGTGGACCGGGATGGACGCGGGGTGGATCCTGGTGGGTCTGCTGACCGCGGTCGCGCTGACGTGGTCGCCGGGACCGGCGCGTGGTCGGGAGCTGGTCGGGCGTCGGGCGGTCCTCGTGCTGGCCGCGACGGTCGGCGTGACCGTGGCGCTGGGTGTCCTGGGGCACCGCGTGGCGGTGGTCGAGTTCCTCCGGCTCGTCGTGGTGATCGGCGGCACGGCGGTGGCGTGCGGCCACCGGTCGCGGGTCGGCCGGCGGGCCGCGTTGATCCTGCTGCTGCCGACCGTGACGACGGCGCTGGGCTTCGCCCAGCTGCTCATCTCGCTGCGCATGCCGACCTCGTTGGAGGTGGCGGTCTTCTACGGGCTGCCGGTGCTGGCGCTGCTGGCGTTGGGCGGCCTGCCACGCCGCGTCCGCAGGCGTCCCGACCGACCGGTCACCTGACCGGGCGCTCCCAAACGAGGTCGGGCCGGATTTCCCTCCGTAGGGTGGTCTTGCGCCGGCCGGAATCACGGGGTGACACCGAGGTGCGCA
The DNA here is from genome assembly GCF_040295345.1 of Actinosynnema sp. NPDC002837. NCBI lineage: Bacteria > Bacillati > Actinomycetota > Actinomycetes > Pseudonocardiales > Pseudonocardiaceae > Actinosynnema > Actinosynnema sp. NPDC002837. The sequence continues at coordinate 25,838 of NZ_JBEOVG010000106.1, read as the reverse complement.
GTCGGATCACCACGCGTCACGAAATCAACTCCTCGCGCGGCCGAGCACTCATCGGGTGACAGGACGTACCCCGACGAAGGACAGCGCCCTGACGGGGCGTGACCTGCGACGCTCCGTGGACCACGAGCTCAGGACGACGTCACCACCACCGGTGACGCGGGTGTCCCGCCCCGCACGCGGGACGGGCCGATCTCCGGCCGGCTCGTCGACCGCCACGACGGTCCCGGACCGCCCCGGGCGCGATTGCCGCCCCCGAAACCGGCGCATACGCTCGGCGCACAGCACGGTCCGTGATGCCGCCGGCGAGGATCGGACGCCCGGACGGGGCAACACCGGATGGCAGGTCGAGGACCCGATGACGGGTCGGGGTCCGCCGCGTCGCACCGTGACTTCCGCGCAGGAGCGAGCATGCCCGAAGTCCCACTCCAGTCCACCCCCTCTCCCCTGGCCGGCGACCACCACCGCGACGGTGACGTGACCGGGCGCCCGGCGTTCCGCGACGGCGCCCGGGTGGTCGCGCTCGCCGTCTCCGGTGCGCCGTGAGCGCCGAGCACGTGCCGGTCGCCGTGGTCGGCGCCGGGATCGGTGGGCTGGTCACCGCGTTGGCGGTGCGCCGCGCGGGCCTGCGGGTCGTGGTGTTCGAGCAGGCCGACGCGCTGAGCGAGGAAGGGGCTGGGCTGGCCCTCGGCGCGAACGGCACCCGGCCCCTGCTGCGGCTCGGCTTGGGCGCGGAGCTGCGGCGGATGGCCTTCCAGCCGGGGCGCGTGGTGTTCCACCACTGGCGGACCGGCGCGGTGCGGCAGGCCCTGCCCCTCGGCCGCGACTACGAGGACCGCTTCGGCGCGCCCTTCTACACCTTCCACCGCGCGGACCTGCAACGGCTGCTGGCCGAGCGGTACCGCGACGAGGGCGGCGAGCTGCGCACCGGGCACCGCTGCCTGGGCGTCACCCCGCTGGCCGACCGGGTGGTGGTCGAGTTCGACGGCGACCGGCGCGTCGAGGCCGGTGTGGTGGTGGGTGCGGACGGTGTGCACTCCACGGTGCGGAGGGACGTCGTCGGAGCCGATCGCGCCGTCTACTCGGGCAGGTCGGGCTACCGCGGGCTGGTCGCGGCCGAGCTGGTGGGCGACGCGGTCGACGACGCGCTGTCGTTCCACCTCGGACCCGCGCGGCACCTGGTCGCCTACCCGGTGCACGGCGGCGACACGGTGAACTTCCTCGCCGTGGTGCGCGATCCGCGGTGGACCCGGGAGTCGTGGGTGCGGCGCGGCCGGGTCGCCGACGTGCTGGCCGCGTTCGCCGGGTGGTCGCCCGCGGTGACCCGGATCGTCGGCGCGGCCGACGAGGTGTCGCACTGGGGCCTGTTCGACCGGGAGCCCGTCGACCGCTGGAGCCTGGAGCGGGTGACGCTGGTCGGCGACGCCGCGCACCCGATGCTCCCGCACCACGGCCAGGGCGGTAACCAGGCGGTCGAGGACGGGGTGGTGCTGGCGGCGTGCCTGCGCACGTGGCCGGACCGGCCCGCGCTGGCCCTGGACCGCTACGAACGGGCCCGGCGCACCCGGACCCGCCTGCTGCAACGGGGTTCGCGGCGCAACGGCGAGTGCTACCAGCTCCCCGACGGGCCCGCCGCCGACGAGCGGGACGCCAGGCTGCGCCGACTGCCCGAAGACCTGGCCTGGATCCACGGCTACGACGCGGAGGCCGCGCTGGCGACCTCGGAGGAATCCCACCATGGCGAACTCGTCTGAGCCCGGCGGCACGACCCCGACCGTCCACCCCCCGCCGCGGCGGGTCCGGCCGGAGCGCGCCACCCCGGACGTCGCCCTCACGCCGCCGACGCCCAGACAGGGCGGCACCCGCCAGTCCGACCAGGTCGAGCAACTGGAGCAACCGGAGCAAGTGGAGCAGGCAGCACGGTCCGCCCAGGACGGCCAGGCCGGCCAAGCCGCGCAGGCCGTCCAGATCGAGCAGTCCGCCCAGGCCGACCAGGTCGAGCAGTCCGCCCAGGCCGACCAGGTCGAGCAGTCCGCCCAGGCCGACCAGGTCGAGCGGTCCGGTCAGGCGGCGGGGTCCGCCCAGACCGAGAGATCCGCCCACACCGCGCAGCCCGCCAACACCGCGCCGCCCGCCCACACCGCGCGGCCTGACCAGGCCACCCGGTCCGGTCAGGCGGCGTCGTCCATCCAGCCCCAGCGGTCCGGGTGGGCCGACGAACGGCGGGTGCGCGCGCAGCGGGCGGGCACCCCGGCGTTGGTGCTCCCGCAGCAGTGCGACCGGCTCACCGCGGAACTCGGCCAGGTCGCCACCGGGCAGGCGCTGCTGCTGCACGGCGGACCCGGCGCAGCGGCCTCCGACGACGTGTCCGGGTACCGGTTCACGCGCGAGCTGGCGCTCGTCCTCGGCCACGCCGCGTGCCTGCCGGTGATCACCGTCGGCCGGGTGGTGGCCGACGGCCCGGACACCCGCCGCCGGTACCGGAACTCGGCCCGGTACCTGGACGAACTGCGCGCGCTGGTGTCCGACCCGGCCACCGCCGACGCGGTGCGGGAGTCGCTCGACCGACGCCTGGCCACCACACCGGCCGCGGCACGCCACGCCGACGTCGTCGCCCTCGTCCGGTCGCGGCTGGCGGGCCCGCACCCCGGCCCGCCGGACCTCTTCGTCAGCCACGAGGCGGTTCCCCTGGACTACGAGCTCGCGCTCGCCCGCACCGATCCGCGCACCGGACGCCGGTTCGGCACCTCCGGGCACCTGCTGTGGGCGGGCGACCGCAGCCGCACGCGCGTCGACTTCCTGGCCGGGATCGACAACCCGGTGGCGGTGGCGCTCGGCCCGACCGCCACCGCCCGGGACGCGGCCGGGCTCGCCCGCGCGCTCAACCCCGATCGCGTGCCCGGACGGCTGACGTTCATCACCCGTCTGGGCGCGGGGCAGGTGCGCGAGGTGTTGCCGCGCCTGCTCGACGCCGTCACCGACACCGGCGTCCCGGTGGGCTGGGTGTGCGATCCCCTGCACGGCAACGCGTTCACCGCCGGCGACCTCGACGACGTGGTGGCCGAGGTGCAGGGCTTCCACGACGCGCACCGGGCCGCCGGCACCCACGCCGGCGGCCTGCACGTGGAGCTGGTCGACGACGTCTCGACCGACGACCAGCGCCTCGACCGCGACCAGGCGCTCGAACTGGCGCTGTGGACCGCCGAACGGTGCGCGCGGTGACCGACGCGGCGCCCGGCGGCACGCGTCACAGGTAGCCGAACAGCGGCGGGAAGAGCAGGACCACGACCCACGCCCACACCGCGTACACCGGCAGGTAGGTGGTCTGCCACCGTTCGAGCGCGGTGAACGGCGCGCGGCGGCGGATCAGGGCCAGCAGCAGCCACGCCGTCCACGCCAGGTTGGCCAGGAGGATGGCGTTCTCGCCCAGCGCCGCCGCCTTGTTGGGCGTGGTGCCGTACTCCGTGATGCGGCCGGTGATCTCCAGCAGCACCAGCACGTCGATGACCAGCGCGCTGACCACGAGGGCGAGTTGCAGCTTGTCGAACACACCGGGCGGGGCCAGCGGATCGCGCGCGGAGAACGAGTAGAGCAGCAGGCCGAGCACCACGACCAGCAGGAGGTCGAACAGGATCAACGCCTCCCGCTCGACGTCGATGCCGGAACTGGTGACGCCGAGCGTGACCAGGAACGCCAGCAGCACCGCGGTGAACAGCGGGGTGAACAGCCGCGTCAGCACCGGGGCGATGTTCTCCACCACGCTCTGCTTGGCCTCGACCAGCCACCCCGCCACGACCACCGCCGCCGCGGCGCCGCACGGGAGCACCCACTGCCCGATGGCGGTCTCCGGCGAGATCCCGATCGCCTCGAAGGTGCCGAACACGAACCCGATCAGCACACCGCCGCCGAGCGCGATGAGGACGTAGTAGATGAACCACTCGCCGGTGAAGCGGACGAAGTCCATCCGTCGCCGTGAGGACCGCACGTCGTCGGACACGTACGCCAGCCCGACCGCGAACCACAGCGCGATCGGCAGGTGGATGCTGGTCAGCACCACCGACTGGGAGTCCTCCGCGAGCGGGTAGGCGTTGGCGGCCACCGCGCCCAGCGCGAACAACGCCACCAGCGCGCCGATCACCCCGGCCGTCGCACGACGCCGCCAGGCCAGGAAGCCCGCCAGCCACGGCAACGCGAACAGGGCGACGTTCGGCGCGTAGAACGCGGCGTCGTCCTCCAGGCTCAGGCCGAACAGCTCCGGCGCCTTGACCGACACCGCCGCGCCCGCCGCGCAGCCCACCATCACCAGCAGGTCGCGCCGCGACCGGCCGCCCGGCGCCGGTCCGTCGGGCCCGCCGGTCAGCACCAGCTGCTTCCACAGCCGCTCCGAGTGCTCCCGGGCGAACTCGCGGGACAGCTCGTCCAGGCTGCCCATGCGCTTGACCGCGACCAGGAACGCCTCGTCGGCGTGCAGGCCGGCGGCCAGGAGGTCGTCGACCGAGCCCCGCAGGTGGTCTTCGAGCTCGTCGACGTCGGTCTGCCGCAGCTCCCGGCGCCGTTGCAGGTAGTGCCGCCACTGGGCGAACTGCGCGTCCAGGTCGCCCTGATCGTCGGTCATGCGAAGCCTCCCCGCGGCAACGTGGTCAACGGCCGCGACTCGTCCGAACGGGGCCAGATCTCCTTGAGCGCGCCGACGACCGCGTCCCACTGCCGACGCTGCTCGGCGAGTTCGGCCAGGCCGCTGCGGGTGATCCGGTAGTACTTGCGCCGCCGCTCGCCGGCGACCGACCGCCACGTCGACTCCACGTGCCCCAGGCGCTCCAGCCGGTGCAGCAACGGGTAGAGCAGCCCTTCGGTCCAGTCCAGCTTCCCGTCGGACAGCTCGTTGATCCGCCTGAGGATCGCGTACCCGTAGCTGTCCTCCTCGGCCAGGATGCCCAGCACCATCGGTGTCGCCGAGGCGGCGACGAGGTCCTTGGTGACCTTCAACCAGCCCTCCCCGAAGCCGTACCCTAGATGTGCAAGGCACAGTACTTCTAGGTATCGCGTCGTAGCAAGCAGCGCGCAATGGACCATTCGGGACGCCGGCGGCGGAACTCCGATGGTCGGCGCTCTCATCACGTTGACCGAACACCCGTTAGTGGGATTCTGGTGGCGTGCAGGGCAACTCCAGATCCCAGCCGGCCGACGGCTTCCGGTTGTTGCTGGTGGAGGACGACCGCGAGCTCGTGGAGTTGCTCGCCGCCGCGTTGCGCCACGAGGGGTACACCGTGGACGTTGCCCTGGACGGGCAGCGCGGGTTGCACCTCGGCCTCACCCGCCCCTACGACGTGGTGGTCATCGACCGCGGCCTGCCCGCCCTCGACGGGCTCGACCTCCTGGTGCGGTTGAGGGCGAGGTCGGTGCGGACGCGGGCGTTGATCCTCACCGCGATGGGCACCGTCCACGACCGGATCGACGGCCTGGACGCGGGCGCGGACGACTACCTGGTGAAGCCGTTCGACCTGGACGAGTTGAGCGCGCGGCTGCGGGCGCTGTGCCGGCGCGCGCTGGAACTGGCCGACGTGCTGCGGATCGGCGCCGGGCACCTCGACGTCGGGCAGCGGGAGGCGGTGCTGCCCGACGGCGGGCGCGTGCCGCTCACCACCCGGGAGTTCACCCTGCTGCGCGTGCTGGCGACCCATCCGGACACCGTGCACACGCGGTCGTCGTTGCGGCGCGTGGTGTTCCCGGACGCTTCGGCAACATCCATTGTGGACACCTACGTGTACTACCTGCGGACCAAGATCGACCGTTCGGTGGTGCACACGGTGCAAGGACTCGGATATCGCTTGGGGGCGTTGTGAGCCGTTCGTGGGCCGAGGCGGAACGCGCGGTGATCCGGCGGGCACGTCTGCGGATCAGCGTGCTGGTCGCGCTGGCGATCACCGTGCTGGTGGCGTTCGTCGGCGGTATCGCCTACGCCGTGATGGTGCACGCGCAGGACGCGCAGGTCACGCGCGAGCTGCGGTACAACGCCCAGTTCGGCGCGCCGTCGACGCCGCCGGGGTGCACCTGGCTGTTCATCCTCGACGACGGCGTGCTCGACGACGGCCTGCTGAAGGTGCCGCCGGGCTTCCCGCTGCGCGAGGACCTCGACGCGGTCGCGGCGTCCGGCGGGACCATCGAGCGCGAACTGGAGCTCAACGGCACCGAGTACCTGACGCTGACCCAGCGCGGCGCCGACGGCAGCACGGTGCAGGCGGTCTTCGACACGCGCTACCAGCTCGCCGACCGGCGGCACCTGCTGGTGGCGTTGGCGATCGCGGAGCTCGGCGGCCTGGTCGCGGCGGCGGTGCTGGGGCTGTGCGTGGGCCGCGGCACGGTCGCGCCGCTGGCGGAGGCGCTGGCCAGGCAACGGCGATTCGTCACGGACGCCAGCCACGAGCTGCGCACGCCGATCGCGAGGGCGTACACGCGGGCGCAGCTGCTCGCCCGCTGGGCGAAGGCGGCCGACCTGCCCGACGACCACCGCGACGGCCTCGACAAGCTCGCCAGCTCGATCCGCGGGCTCGGCGACGTGGTGGACGACCTGCTGCTGTCGGCCAGGCTGAGCCGCCGGTCCGAGGGCCTCGGCGGCCGGGCGGTCGACCTGGCGGCGGTGGCGGAGTCCGCGGTGGAGACCGAGGGCGACCGGGCGGGCGAACGGCGGATCACGCTGACCGTCGAACGCCCCACCGGCCCGCTGCTCGTCATCGGTGTCGAGACCGCGTTGCGGCGCGCGGTGGACGAACTGCTGGCGAACGCCGTCCGCCACACGCCGGAGGGCGGCCGGATCGACGTGCGGCTCGGGCTCCGGAGCGGGCAGGTCGAGCTGACCGTCGCCGACACGGGCGAGGGCTTCGACCCGGTCGAGGCGGACCGGCTGTTCGACCGGTTCCACCGCGGGCCGGACGGGCCGGAGCGGCGGTTCGGGCTGGGGCTGGCGCTGCTGCGCGAGGTCGTCACCGGCCACGGCGGCACGGTGGAGGCCGTGGGCCACCCGGGCGAGGGCGCCCGGTTCACCCTCCGCTTACCCGCCGCCGGCACCACCTCCGGTGCCGGCGCCGTGCCGGGCAAGACGATCAGTACCGGCCCGCGGTGACCAGGTCGGCGGCGGCCCGCACGTCGGCGTCGAGCGGTCGGTCGGGGTCGACCGGGGCGATCGCGTCGCAGAGGGCGTCGAGCAGCGCGGCGCAGCGGGGTGCGGTCGGTCGGCGGCCGCCGACGTGCACCGCCTGCCGCAGGCCGAGCGCGAGCGAGCCGCACAGCAGCCGGAGCAGCTCGGCGAGGTCGTAGGAGCGCAGCGCGGCCTGGGTGCCGAACGGCACGACGTCCTGGTTGTGCAGGTTCGTCGGCAGGCTCTGGGTGCTCGCCGGCAGGGCGCCGCGGCGGATCTCCGCGATGAACGCGGTCGTGGCCAGCTGCACGCCCTGCAACCCGTGCTGGCGCCCCGGCCCGGCGGCCAGCATCGGCGGCAGGCCGGTGTTGCGGACCGGGTCGACCAGCAGGTCCAGCTGCCGTTCGGCGAGGTTGCCCAACGACGCGGTGACCATGGCGAGGACGTCGGCGGCGAACGCGGCCGGCTGGCCGAAGAAGTTGCCCCCGTGCGCGACGAGGTCGTCACCGGGGAAGAACAGCGGGTTGTCGCTGACACCGCCCAGGTCGGCCGCCACCACGCCGTCGACGTAGCGCAACGCGTCCTCGGCCGCGCCGAGCAGCTGCGGCGAGCACCGGATGCTGTAAGGCTCCTGGAGGGCCCGCTTGCCGCTCGGGATCGTGCCGACGAGCGCGGCCCGCATGCGGTCGGCGACGGTGACCGCGCCGGGGTGCCCGTAAGCGGAGATCAGGCGTGGGTCGAGGAAACCGGGGTCAGCGCCGAGGACGTCCACGAGCAGGCACGTCAGGTCCTGGATCGCGCGGTGCGAGGCGCGCACGCTGTCCAGCGCGAGCGCGGCGGCCGCGGTGGTGACCGACGTGCCGTTGACGAGCGCCAGCGCGTCGCGCCCGTCGAGGGTGAGCGGGGTGAGCCCGGCCAGGCCCAGGGCCTCGCTCGCGGGCATCCGCTCGCCGTCGAAGTAGGCGTGACCGCGGCCGCGCAACGCCTGCGTCGCGTAGGCGAGCGGGATGAGGTCGCCGCTCGCGCCGACCGAGCCGTAGCGCGGGATCGCCGGCACGAACGTGGTCGCGAACATCGCCGCGAGCCCGTCCACGACGTGCGCGGAGACCCCGGAGACGCCCTGCGAGAGCGACCACGCCCGCACCAGCAGCGCCGCGCGGGCGATGTCGGCCGGCAGGTCGGGCCCCTGGCCCGCGCCGAGGTGTGCCAGGGTGTTGTCGCACTGGTCCGCTTCGTCCTCACGGCCCGCGAAGCCGATCAGGGCGCCGAACCCGGTCTTGGCGCCGTAGACGGGCCGTTCGTCGTCGGCGAGCACGGTGCGCAGGTACTCGCGGCCCCGGTCGACCCGCTCCCGGACGGCGGGGCTGACGAGCACGGGCAACGGCGCTGCCGCACGATGGAGGTGGTCGCTCGTCAGCGGTGCGGCGAGGTCCACGGGTGCGTCGGTCACGGTCGTGGTCACCGCACCGACGGTAGGCAGTCGATCTCAGAGAGTTCTGAGATCGACTGCGTAGCTTCCTCGCTCATGGCGCACGACTACCTGATCATCGGGGCGGGACCGGCCGGTGTGCAGCTCGCCGCCCTGCTGGAGCGCGACGGACGCGATTACGCCGTCCTCGAACGCGGCAGCGCACCGGGCACCTTCTTCACCCGCTACCCGCGGCACCGGACCCTGATCTCCATCAACAAGGTGCACAGCGGGTACGCCGACCCGGAACAGCGGCTGCGGATGGATTGGAACTCGCTGCTCACCGACGATCCCGAGCTGCTGTTCACCCGCTACAGCCGCCGCTACTTCCCCGCCGCCGACGACCTGGTCCGCTACCTGGCCGACTTCGCCGCGGCCACCGGCATCCGGGTCCACTACGACACCGAGGTCGTGCGGATCTCCCGTGACGACGAGGGCTTCACCGTGCTCGACCGCGGTGGGCGGACGTGGCGCGCGGCGCGGGTCGTGGTGGCGACCGGGGTCTCGCAGCTGCACGTGCCGCCGATCCCCGGCATCGAGCACGCCGAGCGCTACGACACGTTCGACACCGACCCGGAGTCGTTCACCGACCAGCGGGTGCTGGTGATCGGCAAGGGCAACTCCGGGTTCGAGACCGCGGACGCCCTGGTGGAGCACGCGGCGGTCATCCACGTCGCCGGCCCGCACGCGGTGCGGCTGGCGTGGCAGACGCACTACGTCGGCCACCTGCGGGCGGTGAACAACAACTTCCTCGACACCTACCAGCTCAAGTCGGAGAACGCGGTCCTCGACGGCGCGTTGGAGCTCATCGAGCCGCGGCCCGGCGGCGGTTTCCGCGTCCGGTTCCGCTACGCCCGAGCCGCGGAGTCGTTACGCGAGTTGGAGTACGACCGGATCGTGGCGTGCACCGGGTTCCGGTTCGACGCCTCGGTGTTCGACGACAGCTGCCGTCCGGCGCTGGTGATCGACGACCGGTTCCCCGAGCAGACGCCCGCGTTCGAGTCGACCACGGTGCCGGGCCTGTACTTCGCGGGCACCATCACGCAGTCCAGGGACTTCAAGAAGTCCACCAGCGGGTTCATCCACGGCTTCAGGTACGGGGTCCGCGCCCTGCACCGCATCCTCGCCGCCCGCCACCACGACACCCCGTGGCCGTCGACCGCGCTGGAACCGTCGCCGGAGGCGATCAGCGACGCGCTGGTGGCCAGGGTGAACCGGTCGTCCGCGCTGTGGCAGCAGTTCGCGGTGATCGGCGACGTGGTCACGGTCTCCGACGACGGCGCGCGGTACCAGGAAGAGGTGCCGGTGGCCTACGTCGCCGACGGCGGCCTCGGCCCGGCCGAGCACCGGTTCGTCGCGACGCTGGAGTACGGGCCCGACCACGACAAGGTGGACCCGTTCGACATCACCGTCCCGCGCGTGGCGGAGAACGACGCCGCCAACGCGCACGACGCGAGCTACCTGCACCCGGTGGTGCGCCACTACCGCGACGGCGCGCTCGCCGCGACCCACCACCTGGCCGAGAACCTCGAGAACCACTGGGACCTGCCGGCGGTGCACCAGCAGCCGCTGACCGCGTTCGTGAAGGAATGCCTTGCCGGCGCGTGAGGCCGAGCCGTTCCCGCGCGCGGTGCTCGACGTGCTCGAGACCGCCGGTGGACGGCCGGTGTTCGAACACGGCACGCGCGTGGTGAGCGGCGCGGAGATGCTCGACCTGGTCGCGCGGATCGCCGCCGGTCTGCGCGGGCGAGGTCTGGGTCCGGGTGACGGCGTCGCGCTCCTGCTCGGCGTCAACCCGGAGGCGTTCGCCACGATCCTCGCCGCGCACGCGGTGGGCGCGAGGGTGCTGGGCGTGCGGCCGGGCCTGCCCGACGACCAGGTGCGCCACCTGCTCGGCCTCGACGTCGCCGCGGTGATCACCGACTCGGACGACACGATCGCGCCCGAATCTGACGCCCCCGTGCTGACCGTCGACTCGTTGCGCGAGACCCGTGCCGACGGTCGGCTCCGGTGCGCCGGCCGGCCCGCGGACGTCGCCCGGCTGATCCACACCAGCGGCAGCACGGGCGCGCCCAAGGCGTGCGCGCAGACCTACGCCGCGATGACGTCCGGGTGGGCCGCCCGACCGGACGCGTGGCCGCCCGCGATCCGCGAACTGGCCTCCCGGCTGGACCGGTTCCTGGTGTTCGGGTCCCTGTCGAGCCAGGTGATGTTCGAGTACGCGGTGGTGGCGATCACCGCCGGCGGCACGGCGGTCGTCGCCGACCGGCCCGTGTTCCCCGAGGCGATCACCCGCCACCGCGCCTCGGCGAGCGTGTTCACGGTGCCGCGGTTGGCGAAGCTCGTCGCCGGGCAGCGCCGCGCGCCGGCCGACCTGTCGTCGTTGCGGGCGCTGATGGTGTCCGGGTCGCCGCTGACGGCCGACCGGCACCGCGAGGCGCTGGACGTGCTCGGACCGGTCGTGTTCCAGGGCTACGGCCAGACCGAGACGGGCATGATCTCGATGGCCACCCCGGCCGACCCGCCCGGCACGGTGGGGATACCGCCCGCCGCCGTGCACGTCGAGGTCCGTGACGCGGACGGCGCACCCGTGCAGCAAGGGGTCGACGGTGAGCTGTTCGTCCGCACGCCCGCGCAGGCCGACGCGTACTGGGCGGACCCGGAGCGGTCGGCCGAGGTGTTCGCCGACGGCCTGGTGCGCACCCGCGACCTCGGCCACTTCGACGCCGACGGCCACCTGCACCTGACCGGCCGGACCAGGGACGTGGTGATCGTCAACGCGAACCTGCACTACGCGGGCCCGATCGAGCGGGTCGTCGCCGAGCACCCGGACGTCGCCGAGGCCTACGTCGTCGCCGTGCCGGACGAGGACACCGGCGAGGCGGTGCACGCGTTCGTCGTGCCGACCGCCGGCCGCACGCCCGACCTCGCGGCGCTGCGCGCGCTGGTGACCGACCGGCTGGGCGCCGCGTGCGCGCCGGTGGCCCTGACCCTGATCGAAGAACCGCCGCTCGCCCCGAGCGGCAAGCCGGACAAGCGCCTGCTGTCCCGCTCCCGGACGTGAGGAGAAGACGTGCCCAGCGAGGTTTCGACGGAGTGTCTCGTGATCGGCGCCGGCCCGGCGGGGCTCCAGGCCTCCTACCTGCTGTCCCGCGCCGGGCGGGACCACCTGGTGCTGGAGGCCGGTGACGCCCCCGGCGCGTTCTTCACCCGCTTCCCCCGCCACCGCACCCTGATCTCGATCAACAAGCCCAACACCGGGTGGGACGACCCCGAGCTCAACCTGCGCACCGACTGGAACTCGCTGCTGTCCGACGACCCGTCGCTGCTGTTCACCCGCTACACGCCGCGCTACTTCCCGCACGCCGACGACATGGTCCGCTACCTGGCCGACTTCGCCGCCGAGCACGACCTGCCGATCCGCTACGGCGCGTCGGTTGTGGAGGTGACGAGGCCGGACGACTTCGTGGTGCGCGTCCGCAACGGCGACACCTACCGGGCACGTCGGCTCATCGTCGCCACCGGTGTGTCCAAGTCGTACGTGGCGCCGATCGAGGGGGCGGAGCTCGCCGAGCGGTACGACGAGGTGTCGGTGGACCCCGCCGACTTCACCGGCCAGAAGGTGCTGATCGTCGGTCGCGGCAACTCCGCGTTCGAGACCGCCGACAACCTGATCGAGACCGCGTCGGTCATCCACGTGGCCGGGCCCGGCTCGCTGAAGCTGGCGTGGCAGACGCACTTCGTCGGCCACCTGCGCGCGGTCAACAACAACTTCCTCGACACCTACCAGCTCAAGTCGCAGAACGCGCTGCTGGACGGCCGGGTGCTGGACATCCGCCGCGACGGCGACGGGTTCCTGGTGCGCGTCAGCTTCGTGCGAGTGGCCGAGCGCGTGAAGGAGATCCGCTACGACCGGGTGATCATGGCGACCGGGTTCCGCTTCGACGCGTCGATCTTCGCGCCCGAGTGCCGCCCACGGCTGACGATCAACGACCGCTTCCCGGACCAGACCGCCGCCTGGGAGTCGGTGAACGTGCCCGACCTGTTCTTCGCCGGCACCATCACGCAGGCCAGGGACTTCAAGAAGTCGACGAGCGGGTTCATCCACGGCTTCCGGTACGGCGTGCGGGCGCTGCACCACATCATGGAGCACCGCTACCACGGCGTGGCGTGGCCGAGCCGGGACCTCTCCCCCACCCCCGAAGCGGTGGCCGACGCGGTCGTCGAGCGGGTGAACCGCACCTCGGCGTTGTGGCAGCTGTTCGCGTTCATGGCGGACGCGGTCCTGGTCGGGCCGGACGGCGCCCTGCGCTACGCCGAGGAGGTGCCGCTGGCCCACCTGCACGAGGCGGTCGGCCGCGGCGACTTCGGCGACGTCGAGTCCTACCTGGCGGTGACGCTGGAGTACGGCGCGGACCACGACCAGGTCAACCCGTTCGACGTCACGGCGGGCCGCGTGTCCCAGGAGGACACCAGCGGGCTCGACGGCCGCTACCTGCACCCGGTGGTCCGGCACTTCCGCGGCGGGACGCTGCTCGACGAGCACCACCTCACCGAGAACCTCGAGAACGAGTGGGACAGCGAGGAGGTGCACCGGGCGCCGCTGCTCGCGTTCCTGCACGCCCGGCTGGACCGGACCGCCGTGGGTTCACCGTGAGCGGCGGGCTCGCGGCGTGGCACGAGAAGGCCCGCGCGGTGCTCGATCCCGTGCACTACGACTACTACGCGGGCGGGGTCGGCGACGAGGTCGTGCTCGGGGAGAACGAAGCGGCGTTCGGGCGCCTGGCCCTGCTGCCGAGGGTGTTGCGCGGCAGGGAGAGCAGGGACCTCGGGGTCGACCTGCCCGGCGGTCGCCTCGACCTGCCGGTGCTGATCGCGCCGACCGCGTTCCACCGGCTCGCGCACCCGGACGGCGAGCTGGCGACCGCGCGGGCCGCGGCGGCGGCGCGGACGGTGCTGGTGTCCGGCATGGCCTCGACGGTGGCGATCGGCGAGGTGGTGGCGGCGGCGCGGTCGGTCGACGCGGACGCGTCCGTCTGGTTCCAGCTCTACCTGCAACCCGACGACGACGTGACGGACTGCCTGGTGGAGCGGGCGGAACGGGCCGGCTGCACGGCGCTGGTGGTGACCGCCGACTCCCCGGTGTTCGGCCGGCACCGCCGCGACGCCGAGCACGGCTTCCACGACCTGCCGGTCGGGCTGGCGGCGGAGAACATGCGCGACCTGCCCGGTGGCCCGCCGGGCGGCGTGCGGGACATCGAGATGTCGCCCTCGGTGTCGTGGGCGCACCTGGACCGGCTGCGGGAGCGGACGTCGTTGCCGTTGTGGCTCAAGGGCGTGCTCCACCCGCGCGACGCGGTGCTCGCGGTCGAGCACGGGGTGGCCGGGATCGTGGTGTCCAACCACGGCGGCCGCCAGTCCGACCTCGCGCCGGCCGCGGTCGAGGCGTTGCCGGCGGTGGTCGACGCGGTGGCGGGCCGGGTGCCGGTGGTGCTGGACGGCGGCGTCCGGCGCGGCGGTGACGTCGCCGTGGCGCTCGCGCTGGGCGCGACGGCGGTGGGTGTCGGCCGGCCCGTGCTGTGGGGTCTGGCCGCGGCCGGCGAGGCCGGAGTGTCCCGGGTGCTCGACGTGCTGCGCGACGAGTTCGACCACGTGCTCGCGCTGTGCGGCGGGCGTGACCTGGCCGACCTGACCCGGGACCTGGTCGTCGCGCGCGGGACGGGGGTGTCCGCCCGGTGTGGGTGACGGGGTTGCTCGCCGCCGCGGTGGTGCTGACCGCGCCGCGCTGGCTGCCCGCGCGGGTGGTCGCCCTGCGCGGCAAGGTGTTCGAGAAGGTCAACGGGGACAACGCGATCATGTTCCCGAACGCCGCCGTCGGGCCGGACCGGTTCCAGGAGGTCTACAGCCACCCCGCCGCGAACGGCCGCAGCCGCGGCGCCGGGCTGTCGGACCTGTTCTGGTACTGGCTCTCCCCCGGCCCCGAGGTGCACCAGGAGCACCTGGAGGCCGGTCCGCGCTACGACGACGTGGCCCGCACGACGCGCGCGCTGCTGGCCGGGCCGGGTGACGTGCTGTCGGCGACGGCGGCCCGCTGCACCGGTCGGGTGCTCGACGAGGTGCTCACCGGGCGGGTCACGCTGGTGCGGCTGCGCGACCTGATGATGCCCGTGTGGGCGGAGTACTTCTACGAGCTGGTGTTCGGCGAGCCGTGCCCGCGCGAGGCGCGTGACCTGATCGTGGGGCACGCCGACGACGTGGTGACGGCGTTGAAGTGCACCGGCCTGCGCCACCCGGCCCGGCGGGCGCGGCTGACCCGCTACCTGGCCCGGCGGGTTGCGGCGGGTGACGTGCGGCGGCCGTTGCCGGCGAGCCTGTCGCCCACCGAGCAGGTGCACTACCTCCAGGGCACGTTCTTCAACACGGGCGTGGTCCAGATGTCCGAGGCGATGGCGCACCTGCTGCTCGCCCTGGCGCAGCACCCGCACGTGGCGGCCCGGCTCGCCGACGACGAGCGCTACTTCACCCACGTCCTGGACGAGACCATGCGGCTGTACCCGCTGTTCGGCATCGCGCACCGCGTCACCACCGGTGACATCGAGCTGGACGAGCGCACCACGCTGCCCGCGGGTTCGGTGCTGTGCTTCAGCTATCCCGACTACCACGCGACCGGCTACGCGCGCCCTGAGGTCTTCGACCCGGACCGCTGGGCGCGGGTCCGGGTCCGCGCGGCGCACCACATCCCGTTCGGCGTCGCCGCCAACCGGCCGTGCCCGGCGTGGCGGCTGTCCCCGCTGGCGCTGCGCGGGGCGACCGGCGAGGTGCTGCGCCGCGTGCGGCCGCACTCCACGGTCAGGCACACCAGGTCGTTGCCCAGCCGCGGCCCGTGCCTGCTGGTCCGGGCCGACGAGCCGCTGCCGCCACGCCGGCTCGCCGTGCTCGGCGCGTTCCTGCGGGTGCGCGACCGGTGGGAGGACGTGTGGCGCAGCGTCGTCCAGCTCGTCCTCGGCACGGTCATGGTCCTGCACGCCCACCGGCTGCGGTTGGCCGGGCGCTACTTCGACACGCACGACACCCAGGGTCGTCCGCTGCGGCGCGAGCCGCCCTCTGCCCAGGAGATCACCCGGTGAACCAGATCCAGTTCGCGTTGAAGGTGTTCGCCGCGCTCGCCGTCGTGCTCGCCGCGACGACGCTGTGCGGGCGCATCGCCATGGCGGTCAAGCAGCCCAGGGTGGTCGGCGAGATGGTCGCCGGCGTCCTGCTGGGGCCTGCCCTGCTGGGCGCCGTCGCGCCGGGGTTGCAGGCCCAGATCTTCCCCACCGACGTCAAGGACACCCTGTACGTGCTGAGCACGATCGGGTTGACGTTCTACATGTTCCTGGTCGGGTCCTCGCTCGACCACGGCCTCGCCGCCGGGCGGAACATGCGGCGGGCGTCGGCGCTCGCGGTGTCGGGCATCGTGCCGACCTTCGCGCTGGGCGCGGCCGTGGCGGCGCTGTTCTTCGGCTCGCTGAGCCCGGACGGCACGACCCGGTGGGAGTTCATGCTCTTCGTCGGCGGCGCGCTGTCGATCACCGCGTTCCCGATGCTGGCGCGGATCCTGCAGGAGCGCGGGATCGCGAACACGCCCATCGGCGGCCTCACCCTGGTCGCGGCGGCGATCGACGACGCGGCGGCGTGGGTGATCCTGGCCGTGATCATCGCGGTCGCGGCGGCCGGCAGCCCGTTCGACGCGGTGAGCACGGTGGCGGGCGCGGCGGTGTTCGCGCTGCTGATGCTCACGGTGGGGCGCAACCTGTTCGCCCGGCTGGGCGCGCGGGTGGAGCGCGAGGGTCGGATGAGCCGCGACGTGATGGCGCTCGTGCTGCTGGTCGTGCTGGTGGCGGGGTGGTTCACCGACTACATCGGCGTGTTCTCGGTGTTCGGCGGGTTCATCACGGGCCTGGCGATGCCGCAGTCGGCGATCGTGCGACGGGAGCTGGAGACGCGGCTCACGGACCTGAACTCCATCCTGCTGCTGCCGGTGTTCTTCGCGTTCAGCGGGTTGAACACGCAGGTGTCCGGCTTCGGCGCGGGCGGCGCCCTGTGGTGGCCGCTCGCGGTGATCATGGCGGTCGCGTTCGCGGGCAAGTACCTCGGCTGCGCGCTGGTGGTGCGCGCCCAGGGCTTCTCGTGGCGCTACGCGTCGGCGGTCGGCGGGCTGATGAACGCCCGGGGGCTGATGATCCTGATCTTCATAAACATCGGCCTCGCGCACGACATGGTGACCCCGGAGCTGTTCGCGATCCTCGTCGCGGTCGCGATCGTGACCACGGCGGCCGCGATGCCGATCTACCGGGCGTCCCTGCCCGAGAGCCTGGAGCGCGGCGCGACCGACTTCCTGCCGCCGGCGGTGCCCGCGCCGAACAACTGAGGCTCACCCCGTGGTGGGAGCCGCCGTCTGCGGACGGCGGCTCTTCGCCAGCCTCCAGGTCGGGTACAGCAGGGCGGCGGCGAGGACGACGGGCGTCCACAGCGACAACCGCTGCAGCACCAGGTCGTCGGTGCGGGCGACGTGCAGCTCGTGGTAGATCCCGTGGGGCAGGTGGAACAGCAGCACCCCGATCAGCAGCGCGGCGACGAACGCCGGTTCCGGCAGCTTCAGGCAGACCAGCGCCAAGGGCGCCAGCTGCAGCAGCGCCAGTCCGTAGTCCCGCACGAGGTGTTCGTTGTACGGCGGGAACAGCGCCACCCAGCCGACCCCGGGCGTCGGGTACCCGGCGAAGAACGCCTCCGGGAACACCGCCGCCCACAACCCGGCACCCACCTGCACGAGGATCAGCAGCGCGCACCCGGTCAGCAGCACCCGTCTCGTGCCCACCCTTCCTCCCCGCGCCGTCCCGGTCGGCCCTGCACCGGTTGTACCGCACGGTCCGCGCCGAGCGGGCCGATCCGGACCGGACCACCCGGTCGGGAAGCGACGTGCCGCGATCGTGGGCCGACCGGTGACGAGGCGGCCGGCCCCGGACCGGGACCGGCCGCGCGCGAACCGCTACGCCGGGCGCCGGCCTCCGGCGCCGACCGGCGTCCCGATCTCCGCGAGACCGCTCAGGGCCCGCGGCAACGGGTCCCGGTGCAGGACGCCCAGGCGCTGGGTGGCACGGGTGAGCGCGACGTACAGCTCGGCCGCGCCACGCGGGCCCTCGGCGAGGATCCGCTCCGGCTCGACGACCAGGACGGCGTCGTACTCCAGGCCCTTCGTCTCCGACGCGGGCACCGTGCCCGCCAGGCCGACCGGCCCGATCACCACGCTGGTGCCCTCGCGGCCCGCTTCGTCGCGGACGAACTCCTCGATCGCGGCCGGCAGCTCGTCCTCCGCGACCCGCCTCGACCACGGCCGCACGCCGCACGCGCGCACCGACTCCGGCGGCTGGACCGACGGCGCGAACTCGGCGAGCAGCGCGGCGGCGACGGCCATGATCTCCGCCGGCGTGCGGTAGTTCACCGTCAGCGCCCGGTAGACCCAGCGGCCCGGCACGTACGGCTCCAGCATCGCCTCCCAGGACGTCGCACCGGCCTCGGACCGGCGTTGCGCGAGATCGCCGACCACCGTGAACGACCGGCCGGGGCAGCGCCGCATCAGCACCCGCCAGTCCATTTCGGACAGTTCCTGCGCCTCGTCGACCACGACGTGCCGGTAGGTCCAGTCCCGGTCGGCGGTGGCGCGCTCGACGAGGTCGCGCGTGTCGCGCTCCAGGACGCGGTCCGCCAGGTCCTCGGCGTTCAGCAGGTCCGTGGCGTACAGGTGGTCCTCGTCGTCCATCGAGTCCTGGCGGCCGTGGAGGCCGTCGAGCACGCCCTCGGCGAACTCGGCCTCGGCCTTCCGCTGCCGCTCGGCGGTGTCGTCGGCCGCCTTGTCCCGGCCGAGCAGGTCGACCAGCTCGTCGAGCAGCGGCACGTCCGACACCGTCCAGGCCTCGCCGTCGGCACGCCACAACGCCTGGTCGGCGCCGGCCGCCCGCAGCCGTTGCGGTGAGGTGTACAGCGAGGCCAGCAGCGAGGACGGCGTCAGGACCGGCCAGAGCTCGTCGAGCACGGCGACGAACCCGTCGTCCGCGTGCAGCTCCTCGACCAGGTCGGACCGCAGGCGTTCCCACGCGTCCCGGTTCTCCCGGGTCAGCCAACCGCGGCCGATCCGGGCGATCGCCCGTTCGGTGAGCACGTAGGTGATGATCTCGCTGAACACCGCGCGGGCCTCGTTGTGCGGCAACCCGCTCGCGCGCGCCTCGTCCCTGGCCCACTCCGCGGTGGCGGCGTCGATCCGCGCCGGGCCGCCGCCCAGTTCGAGCGTCACCGGCTCCTGCGGCAACCGCTGCCGGTCGGCGACGGCCGCCTTCAGCACGTCCAGGATCTTCAGCGAGCCCTTGAGCCGCGCGGCGTCCGGCGTGTCGTCGGCGGTGACGTGCAGACCGGGCACCAGGCCGCCCGGCGTCGTGAACACCACGTCGGACTCGCCGAGCGACGGCAGCACGCGGCCGATGTGGTTCAGGAACGCCGGGTTGGGCCCGACCACCAGCACACCGTGCCGCTCCATCCGCTCGCGCTGGGTGTAGAGCAGGTACGCGACGCGGTGCAGCGCGACCACGGTCTTGCCGGTGCCCGGTCCGCCCTCGATCACCAGCACGCCGGGGTGGTCGAGCCGGATGATCTCGTCCTGCTCGGACTGGATCGTCGCCACGATGTCGCGCATGCCCTCGCCGCGCGGCGCGTTGACCGCCGCGAGCAGGGCCGCGTCACCCCGCTCGTCGCCGTCGGGCCGGCCGAGCACCTCGTCGGTGAAGTCGGCCACCAGCCGACCGCGGGTGTGGAACTGGCGGCGGCGGCGCATGTTCTCCGGGTTCGCGGCGGTGGCGACGTAGAACGCGCGCGACGCCGGCGCGCGCCAGTCGAGCAGCACCGGCTCGTACTCGTCGCCCTCGTCGAACAGCCCGATCCGCCCGATGTAGGACCGCTCGCCCGTGAGGGTGTCCAACCGGCCGAAGCACAGCCCGTTGTCCGCCACGTCCAGCCGCTTCGCCTCCTTGGCCAGCGCGCGCACCTCTACGTCGCGCTCCATGGGCGTGCCACCGGTGCCGCGCAGCGCCGCTTCGTACTCCTTCTTCACGCGCACGCGCTCGGCGTCCAGCCGTCGGTAGAGCCCGGCCACGTAGCCCCGCTCGGACCGCAGTTCTTCTTCGTACCCCTGAGTTGACACATGCCCCTCACAGCGCTAACGTGGTCTTAGGTTCGGCGGGTTCTCCAGTCCACTTCGGAGCGCACGCCGACTTTCTATTGTCCGGACCATGTCAAGCCCCCTGCCACAACGCGCAGGTGCGGGCACCGCGTCCGGGCCGGTCAACCGGGACGCCACGAGCGAGAGCCGTCACCGGACCGCCGCCTCGTCCGCCGCTCGACCGCCGGAACCGTGCGGCAGCTCGCCCGCGTTTCCGGCCTGGCGGCGAAGCACCGGACCGCGGCCCGATACCCGCCACGGCAGGGGTTCGCGCGGCCGAGTCGGCTCACTCCCGCACCACGCTCGCGTCCCCGCGCCGCACTCGCGCCCCCGCACCACGCTCGCGTCCTGCACCACGCCGGCGTCTCTGCAGAACGCCCGCGACTTCCGCACCGCGTTCGCGTCCCGTAGCGCACCCTCGACCCCCGCAGCGCGCCTGCGTCCCTGCACCGCGCTCGCGCCCCACGACACCCCAGGCCCGCCCAGCGCCTCGTACCCGCGCCGAAGGCCACCTCCGGCCCTTGATGTTAGCGCGAACATCGAACATACTCGCCGCTGAGGCGTGAGGGCGCTCACAGTCACTCCGTGGTGCCCGACACGTGTTGTTAGCGCTCACCAAGTCCGCCGAAGGCAGCACCGCTCCGATCGTGAACCACCCCGTGATCAAGGGAGATCACCCGTGCCACGAACACTGACGAGGATCGGCGCGCTGGTCGCCGCCGTCGCCCTGCTGTTCACGTCCTGGTCGGTGACGACCGACCGGCGCGCCGAGGCGCTGGAGCCGTTCACCGGCTACCTGATGGCGCACTTCACCGGCGAGCACGCGACCGGCGAGCAGATCTACCTCGCGCACAGCCGCGACGGCCTGCGCTGGACCGACCTGAACAACGGCGCGCCCGTGCTGCTGTCCACCGTCGGCACGCGCGGCGTGCGCGATCCCGCGCTCGTCCGCTCACCCGCCGGCGACCGGTACTGGATCGTCGCCACCGACCTGCGCATCGCGAGCGGCACGTCGTGGTCCGACGCCGCCAACCGGGGCAGCAAGTCCCTGGTCGTGTGGGAGTCGACCGACCTGGTCACCTGGTCCGCGCCACGGCTGCTGAACGTCGCCTCCGGCATCTCCGGCGCGGGCAACGCCTGGGCGCCCGAGGCCATCTACGACCCCGCCTCCGGCGACTACGTCGTCTACTGGGCGACGAACGCGGCGCTCAACGGCGTCACCAAGCACCGCATCTACTACGTCCGCACCAAGGACTTCCGGACCATCACCTCCCCGGTGCTCTACATCGACCGCGGCGCGGGCCAGGGCATCATCGACACCCAGATCGTCGAGTCTCCCGGCAGCGTCGGCGGCTACCGCTACTACCGGGCCTCCGCCGACGGCCACATCACCGTCGAGGGCAGCAACTCGATCCTCGGCTCCTGGACCACCATCGGCAACCTCTCGCACATGGGCATCTCCAACGGCACCGGCGGCGGCAACGTCGTCGAGGGTCCGATGTGGATGCAGTTCAACGGCCGCAACGAGTGGGCGCTGTGGCTGGACCAGTACGCCACCGGCCGCGGGTACATGCCGATCACGTCGACCAACCTGGGCAGCACCCGCAACTTCACCACCCGCACGGACTACAACCTGGGCGCCACGCGCAAGCGGCACGGCTCGATCCTCAACCTCACCGCCGCCGAGGAGAGCCGCGTCCTGGCCAAGTGGGGCACGAGCACCCCGGTCAACCGCATCCAGTCCTACAACTTCCAGGACCGGTACGTGCGCCACGCCGACTACGACGTGCGCATCGACCCGAACGTCAGCCCCGCCCAGGACGCCCAGTTCCGGGTGATGCCCGGTCTGGCGGGCTCCGGGACGGTGTCGTTCCAGTCGGTCAACTACCCCGGCTACTACCTGCGGCACGTCAACTACGACTTCGTCCTCGCCGCGGACGACGGCAGCGCAACGTTCAAGGCCGACGCCACCTTCCGCCAGGTGGCCGGGCTCGCCTCGTCGTCCTGGTCGTCGTTCCAGTCCTACAACCACCCGGACCGCTACCTGCGGCACTACGCCTACCAGCTCCGGCTCGACCCGATCACCGACGCGACGGGCCGCGCGGACGCCACGTTCCGGCTGACCACCTGACGACGCGGGGGTGGGCGGTCGACCCGCCCACCCCCGTCACCGTCACCAGTAGCTGCGCCAATCGGGCCGCAGCCGCCTGCTCAGGGCTTCCAGGTAGAAGTAGTCGCCCCAGAGGCTCCCCTCGTCCACCCCGACGTTCTTGGGCTTGTCGTAGACGCCGTGCAGGAGCAGCGCGGTGGCGCCGGGGTCGTGCGCGGTCGAGTACGCGGTGGCCAGGCTGTCCAGGATGGCGTCGGCCTCGGCGCGGTAGCGCAGGGCGGCGTCCCGGTCGTCCAGGTGGTCCGCGAGCTCGTACAGGCCGCACACCGCGATGGCGGCGGCCGAGGAGTCGCGCTCCTGCCCGCTGCCGTCGTCGAACACCAGGTCCCAGTAGGCGATGCGGTCCGCGGGCAGGCGGGTGAGGAAGTAGTCGGCGCAGCGCCTGGCCGCGTCGAGGAACGACTCCCGCCGCGCGTGCCGGTAGCCGAGGGCGAACCCGTAGATCCCCCACGCCTGCCCGCGTGCCCAGCACGAACCGTCCTGGTGGCCCTGCTCGGTGCCGCCGCGCAGCGGTTCGCCGGTCTCGGGGTTCCAGTAATAGGTGTGGAACGTGGTGCCGTCCGGGCGGATGACGTGCTGCCGCAGCTGCTCGGTGTGGCGCAGGGCGGCTTCGAGGAACGACGGCGTGCCGGTCGTCTCGGCGGCCCAGTACAGCAGCGGCACGTTCATCAGGCTGTCGATGATCGTGCGACCGCGCTGCAACGGGTTCTCCAGGTCGCCCCAGGCCTGGAGGATGCCCGCCGGTTCCAGGAACCGGTCCATCAGGTGGTTCGCGGCCTTCAACGCGCTGTCCCGCGCCCGCACGTCCCCCAGCAGCCGGTACGGCGTCACGCACGACAGCGTGTAGAGGAACCCGAGGTCGTGGGTGTCCAGGTCGATCCCGCGCCGGACCCGGTCGGAGAAGCTGTCGACCTGGAGCCCCGCGGCCCGCCGCACGTCGTCGTCGCCGGTGGCCTCCCAGGCCAGCCACAGCATCCCCGGCCAGAAGCCGGTGGTCCACCCGACGTTGGCCCCCTCGGGTTGGCCGTCGCGGGCCGTGCGCGGCCGGTACTCGCCGTCGGTGGTGGTGTCGTCCGGGTACCAGGCGGTGAAGTCGGCGATGTTGCCCCGGACGGTCGCCAGGGCGGCGTTCCAGGCCGCGGCCAGGTGGTCGGTGGTCGGTGCGGCGCGGTCTGCTTCCGCGGACATGGTTCTCCCTCAGAACGGGTGACGGAACAGCGGGCGCGGGTCAGCGCGCCGCGACAGAACGCGGGTCGGGCTCGGAGCCCGGGACGACGCGGAGCGGCCGGAGGGTCGCGCGACTGCCCACCCAGACGACGTACAGCGCCGGACCGGTCAGCAGGGCGAGCGCCGGCACGGGCAGGGCGGCGACGGCCGCCGCCAGCACCCACAGCGCCACCAGCGAGACCGCGGTGAAGTGCGGGCGGCGCAGCGCCAGGAACAGGCAGGCCCGCACCAGGCGCCGCAGCGGCACGTCGGGGTGTTCCACCAGGGCGGTGAGCGCCACCAGCGCGGTCACCGCGGTGAGCACCGCGAGCACGGCCAGGACGGGGATGGCGACGGCGCCGACGGGTGTGCCCCACGCCGCGCGGACGTCCACCGCCAGGACGAGCAGGAGGGCGGACGCGGCGCCGGTCACGAGCACCGACCGGCGGGCGTGCCGGCGCCAGGCGCGCAGGAAACCCCGCACGACCGGTGCGCCCTCGTCCCGCGCGGTGGAGGCGAACACGGCGTGCGCGGCGGCGAAGGCGGGGCCGACGAACGGCGCCGTCGGCACCAGCAACGGCCAGCTGGCCGTCACGGGGGTGAACAGCAGCACGGCCAGGAACGGCGCGCTCGCGCCCACCACGAGCACACTGGTGGCCAGCAGCGCGTAGGCGGTGGCGAAGACCCGGTTGTACATCTCGTGCGACACGGTCGTCAGCCCTTCAGCCCGCTGGTCGCGACACCCTGGACGAAGTACTTCTGCCCGAGCAGGAACACCACCGCGATCGGCAGCACGGACAGCACCGAGCCGGTCATGATCAACGCGTGCTCGGCGTTGTACTCGCTGACGAACGACTTCAGTCCCAGCTGGATCGTCCACAGGTCCGGGTCGCGCAGGTAGATCAGCGGGCCGAGGTAGTCGTTCCAGGTGGTGACGAAGGTGAGCAGGGCCAGGCTGGCGAGGGCGGGCACGGACAGCGGCAGCATGATCCGGAAGTAGATGCCGTACTCGCTCAGGCCGTCGACGCGGGCGGCCTCGCACAGCTCGTCGGGGATGGTCAGGTAGTACTGCCGCATCAGGAACACGCCGAAGGCGCTGAACGCCTGCAACGCGATGACGGCCCACGGCGTGTTCGTCAGGCCGACCTCGGACATCATGATGAACTGCGGGATCATGTACGCCTGCCACGGCACCGCGATCGTGCCGATGTAGAGCAGGAACAGCAGGTTGCGCCCCGGGAAGCGGGCCTTGGCGAACCCGTAGGCGGCGAAGCTGCCGGTGAACAGCTGGAGCAGGGTGACGACCACCGAGAGGAAGACGGTGTTCTTCAGCCACACCAGCATGTCCGAGATCCGCCAGATCTCGACGTAGTTCGCCCACTGCGGCGACT
Organism: Actinosynnema sp. NPDC002837; assembly: GCF_040295345.1. Lineage (NCBI taxonomy): Bacteria > Bacillati > Actinomycetota > Actinomycetes > Pseudonocardiales > Pseudonocardiaceae > Actinosynnema > Actinosynnema sp. NPDC002837. The sequence goes on along the minus strand of NZ_JBEOVG010000106.1, from coordinate 1,223 downwards.
CCGGGAACCAGGTCACGGGGATGGAGAAGACACCGTTGGCGGTCTTCAACGACGAGGAGACCATCCAGAAGAACGGCAGCAGCAGCCCGGCCGCCGCCACCACGAGGACGGCGTACCCCAGGAGCCTGCCCGGCGCGGGGAACCGCCTGCCGCCGCGTTCGGGCGGCGCGACGGGCCCCGTGCCGACCGTCCCCGGCGCGGCGAGGTCGGGCAGTGTGCGCGGCGCGGCCATCAGGCGTTCCTCCTCCGGTTGACGGCGAACTGCACGACCGTGACCAGCATGCAGAGCGCGAACAGCACGACGGAGATCGCGGAGGCGTAGCCGAACCGGTTCTCCACCAGGCCCTTCTGGTAGATGTACTGCGACAGCACCAGGGTCGACTGGCCCGGGCCGCCGTTGGTCATCACGAGGATCAGGTCGAAGACCTTGAAGCTGCCGATGGTGAGCATCACCGTGACGAAGAACGTCGTGGGGCGCAGGCACGGCAGCGTGACGTTGCGGAAGCGCTGCCAGGCGTTGGCGCCGTCGATCCGGGCGGCTTCGTGCAGCTCGGGTGGCACGGTCTGCAACCCGGCCAGGAAGAGCAGCATGTAGTAGCCCATCTCGCGCCAGACCCCGACGATGATCACGGCGGGCATCGCCCAGGTCGACGACGCGGTCCAGCCGGGCGGGTCGTCCACCCCGAACAGGCCGAGGATCTGGTTGATCGGGCCGGCGTCGCGGCTGAACAGCAGGTTCCACGCGATGGCGATGGCCACGATCGAGGTGACGTAGGGGAAGAACGCGGCGGTGCGGAAGAACGCGACGCCGCGCAGCTTCCGGTTGAGCAGCAGGGCCAGGCCCAGCGACAGCGCGAGCGTGAGCGGGATGTGGAACGCGGAGTAGTACAGCGTGTTGAGCAGCGCCCGGTGGAAGCTCGCGTCACCGAGCAGGCGGGTGAAGTTGTCCAGCCCGATCCACTTGGCCTTGCCGAAGACGTTCCAGTTGGTGAGCGAGATGTAGAACAGCGCGACGACCGGGCCCAGGGTGAGCAGGCCGAAGCCGAGGAAGTTCGGCAGGACGAACGACGCGCCCTGCAACGACCGGCGCGCCCGGTACCACCGCTTCGTCCGGTCCGCGCCGGTGCTGCGCGGACCGCCGACCGTCGTGGTGCTCATCGGCTCTCTGTGCTCCTGCGTAGGTGGGGTGCTGGGGCGGCGCGGGCTCGGGGACGCCGAGCCCG
>NZ_JBEOVG010000105.1:0-29892 GCF_040295345.1 Actinosynnema sp. NPDC002837 | reverse complement strand
GGTCCGGCTCGATTTGACATGGGGCCCTTACGGGCACACCAGGCAGGCCAAAGCCGGCAGGCCCGGCGGGGAAGAGCGTCCCGCCAGGCCTGCCGGCTTCGACCAGCCTAAAGCACCCGAACCCATGTCAAATCGGGCCTCGGTGGGTGCGCTGCGGGTCCGTTGTGCGGCGGTTGAGGGTCCTTGGTGTGGGGTGCGCTGTGGGTCCGTTGTGTGGTGGTTGAGGGTCCTTGGTGGGGGTGTGGCGGGTTCGTTGTGGGCGGTTTGGGTTCCTGTCCGTTGTGGGCGGTGGGGTCTGGCCGGTGTGGTTGATGGCGCAAAATCGCTTGCGCGGGAAGTGGTGGGATGATTCGCGCGTTGTCGTAGGTCGTGCGGAACACTCTCCTCGACGCCGAGGGCGTCCGGCTGTCGGTTCGCGAGTCGGGCCCGGCCGATGCCCCTGCGGTCGTGCTGGTGCACGGATGGGCGCAGTCCGGGGAGGTGTGGTCGCCTCAGCCGTCGTGGCGCGGTTACGCGGTGGATCTGCGCGGTCACGGGGCGTCGGACGTCGCCGAGGGCGGTTATCGGGAGTCGGAGGTTTGGGCGGCTGATCTGAAGGCCGTCCTCGATCACGTCGGGCGGCCCGCGGTGGTGGTCGGGTGGTCGTACGGCGGGGTGGTGATAGCCGACTACCTGCGTTTCCACGGCACGGCCGGGATCAGTGGGTTGGTGCTGGTCGGGGCGGTCACCGAGTTGGGGTGGGATCGGCCCGGCGGGGTTGTCGGGCCGGTGATGAAGGCGGCGTTGCCGGCGGCGTTCTCCGACGACCCGGCGGTGGCGGTGCCGGCGTTGGCGCAGTTCTGCCGTGATCAGGCGCCCGGGTTGGCCGGTGACGTGGTGCAGCGGATGTTGGGCACGGCGTTGCGGGTGCCGCCTCGGGTCCGGCGGGAGCTGTTCCGGCGGGACGTGGACAGCGCCGTCGTGCTGAAGGCGGTCGACAAGCCGACACTGGTCGTGCACGGCACCGCCGACGAGGTGGTCGACCCGGCCGCCGGTGAGTACGCGGCGGCCCTGATCCCCGGAGCCGACTTGCGCCGCTACGACGGAACCGGACACTCGCCGTTCCTGGAACGACCGGAGCGCTTCGCGGCCGACCTCGGTCGGTTCGTGGCGGAGGTCTCCCGGTGAAGCGGGTCGCGGTGCTGTCGGTGCACACGTCGCCGTTGGAGCAGCCCGGCACGGGCGACGCGGGCGGGATGAACGTCTACATCGTGGAGACCGCCACGCGGATGGCGCAGCGGGGTATCGCGGTGGAGATCTTCACCCGGGCCACGTCCTCGGAGTTGCCGCCGGTGGCGGAGCTGGCGCCCGGGGTGAAGGTGCGGCACGTGGTCGCGGGGCCGTTCGAAGGGCTGGGCAAGGAGGAGCTGCCCGGCCAGCTCTGCGCCTTCACGGCGGGTGTGCTGCGGGCCGAGGCGCGGCACGAACCAGGTCACTACGACGTCGTGCACTCGCACTACTGGTTGTCGGGGCAGGTCGGGTGGTTGGCGCGGGAGCGGTGGGCGGTGCCGTTGGTGCACACGGCGCACACGTTGGCGAAGGTGAAGAACCTGGCGCTGGCGGCCGACGACACGCCTGAGCCGCGGATGCGGGTGATCGGCGAGGAGCAGGTGGTCGCCGAGGCGGACCGGCTGGTGGCCAACACCGACGTCGAGGCGGCCGAGCTGGTCAAGCTGTACGACGCGGACCCGTCGAAGGTGCTGGTCGTGCCGCCTGGCGTGGACCTGGAGCGGTTCACGCCCGGTGATCGGGACGGTGCCCGGACGGCGCTGGGGTTGCGGCCGGAGTCGGTGGTGCTGGCGTTCGTGGGGCGCATCCAGCCGTTGAAGGCGCCGGACGTGCTGTTGCGCGCGGCGGCGGAGATGGTGGCGCGCGATCCCGGGTTGCGGTCGCGGTTGGTCGTCCTGGTGGTCGGTGGGCCGTCGGGGTCGGGGATGAAGACGCCCGACGAGCTGGTGCGGTTGGCGGCCGAGCTGCGGATCTCGGACGTGGTGCGGTTCCTGCCGCCGCAGGGCGGTGAGGCGTTGGCGAGGGTCTACCGCGCGGCCGACGTGGTCGCGGTGCCCAGTTACAACGAGTCGTTCGGGCTGGTGGCGCTGGAGGCGCAGGCGTGCGGGACGCCGGTGGTCGCGGCGGCGGTGGGCGGGTTGCCGGTGGCGGTGCGCGACTGGGTGTCCGGGGCGTTGGTGGACGGTCACGACCCGGGCGCGTGGGCGCGGGTGCTGTCGAGCATCGCGCTGAACCCCGCGTGCCGGGAGGAGCTGGCCAGCAACGCCGTCGGCCACGCCCGCCGGTTCTCCTGGGACCGCACGACTGATTCACTCCTCGCCGGGTACGCCGAAGCCCGGGACGTGTTCCGCGAGGAGGTCATCGCTTGAGCCTGGACGACGTCATCAAGTCGACGCTGGACGACCGCGAGCTGCGCTACGACCGCAAGGAGCCGGGGCGGTTCTTCGTGACGCTGCCCGGCACGAAGAAGCTCCAGACGAACTGCTGGCTGGTGGTCGGCAGGCACGCCCTGGTGGTGGAGGCGTTCGTCTGCCGCAAACCGGACGAGGCGCACGAGGACGTCTACCGGTTCCTGTTGCGGCGCAACGCCAAGCTGTACGGCGTGCACTACACGATCGACACGACCGGCGACATCTACCTGGTCGGCCGGATCGCGCCGCACGCCGTGACGCCCGACGAGCTGGACCGCGTGCTCGGGCAGGTGGTGGAGGCCGCCGACGGCGACTTCAACACGTTGCTGGAGATCGGGTTCGCCGGCGCCATCCAGCGGGAGTGGGACTGGCGGGTCTCGCGCGGCGAGTCGCTGGCCAACCTCGAGGCGTTCCGGCACCTGGTGTCCGAATCGTGATCGCGCGGGAGCAACGGGGGTGAGCCCGGGCCCCGTCCCACCGGTGACCGGAAACCAGGGAGGGGCACATGGGCAGACGGGTGGGATTGGCGGTCGCCGCGTTCGCGGTGCTGGCGCTGGCGGGTTGTGCGGCGAACAACTCGGGGTCGGCGGCGGATGTGGCCGCGCCGGTGCCGGCGCAGGACAACGCCCAGCGGGGCGGCGGCACGCCGAAGCAGGAGTCGGCCGGCACGGGTGAGGCGCAGCAGGCGGGCACGTCGGCGCAGCAGAACCGGCAGCTCATACGCACGGCGACGGTGGAGTTGCGCGCGCCGGACTCGAACGCGGTGCTGTCCGGGGTCAAGGACCTGGTGACCGCGGAGGGCGGGTACTCGGCGCAGGAGAAGTCGCAGTCCAACCGGGCGTCGGTGACGTTCAAGGTGCCCGGCGACCGGCTCGACCAGGTGATGGAGTCGATCGCCAAGTTGGAGGGCGTCGAGGTCAGCAGGCGTGAGCTGCAGACCGAGGACGTCACCGAGCAGATCGTGGACGTCGAGGCGAGGATCGCCAACCAGCGGGCCAGCGTGGAGCGGGTGCGGGGGCTGCTGGAGCGGGCCACGACCACGTCCGAGATCACCGACATCGAGGCCGAGCTGACCAAGCGGCAGTCCGAGCTGGAGTCGTTGCAACGCCGGTACGAGACGTTGAAGGGCCAGGTCGCCATGTCGACGTTGACCGTCGTCATCTCGGCGACGGGCGAGCCGGTGGTGGTGACGGACGAGAACGACTTCCTGGAGGCGTTCGCCGGTGGCTGGAAGGCGCTGGTGACGGCGTTCGGCTGGCTGCTGGTGGTGCTGGGCGGCGTGCTGCCGTTCGCGGTGGTGCTGGGGGTGCCGGCGTTCGGCTACCTGTGGTGGCGGCGTCGCCGGAGGGCCGTGACCGTCGAGCCGGTCGCGTCGTCGAGCACGCCGTAGCGGGCCGGCCGGCGCGGGAGCGCGGGGCGGCTTGGGAGAGAGGGGGAGTCGCGAGCTCAAGCCGCCCCGCGTCAGTCCCCGCTGAGGTGGATCCGGGCGGGGGGAGCCCGGGCTTCCAAGCGGGCCGCGGTTCGACGGGGGGATTGCGAACCGCGGTAGCCGCGCGGGTCGATCGGAGTGCGTGGGAGTCGACCCGCGAAGGCCATGCCAACTTGGCAGATGGCCGGTGATCACCACAAGGGCCGGCGCTAGTCCATTCGTGTGTTCTTAGCCGAGTTAAGTAACGCTGTAGCGCGACCGGCGACCGCCTTGACCAGCGATGTGGCTTGACTCACGATGACGGGATCCCGCCCCCAGGATGAATGAGGCAGCCGCATGGTCTTCCGCAGTCCGTTCCCCGATGTCGCGGTCCCGGACGTCTCGCTGCACGAGTTGCTGTTCGCCGACCTCGGCGAGCGCGTCGACCGGGTGGCCCTGGTCGACGGCACCTCAGGTGCGTCGCTGACCTACGGCCAACTGGCCGGGGCGGTCGACCGCCTGGCCGCCGCGCTGGCCGCCAGGGGGATCGGCAAGGGCGACGTCGTGGGCATCCTCAGCCCGAACACCCCGTACTACGCGGTCGTGTTCCACGGCATCCTGCGCGCGGGCGCCACCGCGACCACCATCAACGCCCTCTACACGGCGGACGAGGTCGCGCACCAGTTGACGGATGCCGGCGCGAAGATGCTGTTCACGGTGTCCGTGCTGCTGCCGAACGCCGCGCCGGGCGCCGAGAAGGCGGGCATCTCCGACGTGGTCGTGCTGGACGCCGCCGAGGGCTACCCCAGCCTGTCGTCGTTGCTGGCGAACGCCGAGCCGGTGCCGGAGGTGTCGATCGACCCGGCGCGGGACGTGGCCGTGCTGCCGTACTCGTCGGGGACGACCGGCCGGGCCAAGGGCGTGATGCTGACGCACCGCAACCTGGTCGCGAACATCATCCAGTGCGGGCCGCTGCTCCAGGTCGGCGGGGACACGAAGATCCTCGCCGTGCTGCCGTTCTTCCACATCTACGGCATGCAGGTGTTGATGAACAACGGCCTGCACGTCGGCGCGACGGTGGTGACGCTGCCGAAGTTCGACCTGGCCGAGTTCCTGCGCGTGATCCAGGACCACCGGACCGACCGCGTGTACATCGCGCCGCCGGTCGCCGTGGCGCTGGCCAAGCACCCGTTGGTCGACCAGTACGACCTCTCCGGCATCGACACGATCTTCTCCGGCGCCGCGCCGCTGGACGTCGACCTCGCGGCGGCCGTGGCCAAGCGGCTGGGCTGCCGCGTCTCGCAGGGCTACGGGATGACCGAGATGAGCCCGGTCAGCCACGCGATCCCGGACGGCCGCGACGACATCCCCGTCGGCACGGTCGGCGTCATCGCGCCGAACATGGAGTGCCGCTTCGTCGACCCGGCCACCGGCGAGGACGTGGGCGTGGGCGAGCGCGGCGAGCTGTGGTGCCGCGGCCCGAACGTCATGAAGGGCTACCTGAACAACCCCGACGCCACCGCCGCCACGCTCGACGAGGACGGCTGGCTGCACACCGGCGACGTCGGGATCATCGACGAGAACGGCCTGGTCAGCATCGTCGACCGGGTCAAGGAGCTGATCAAGTACAAGGGCTACCAGGTGCCGCCGGCGGAGCTGGAGGCAGTGCTGCTGACGCACCCGGAGATCGCCGACGCGGCCGTGGTCGGCGTGCGTGACGCGGAGGGCGAGGAGGTGCCGAAGGCCTTCGTCGTCCGCCAGCCGGGCACGGCGCTGGACGAGTCCGGCGTGATGGAGTTCGTGGCGTCCCAGGTCGCCCCGCACAAGAAGGTGAGGGTCGTGGAGTTCATCGAAGCGATCCCGAAGTCGGCCTCGGGCAAGATCCTGCGCAAGGACCTCCGTGCTCGTGAGGCCAGTTGATCGGGTGACCGGTTGGCGCAGGTGAGCCTTGTGGGCCATGGCTGACCTGCGTCGACTGCGCCGCCAGTGAAGTCGAGCATCGTCACGTCGATGCTGTGGTGATCACTCGATGGTGTTGACACCCGCTACTCGGCGAGCAGGGCTCGTCACGCTCCACAACCATGTCGGGTGCAAATCGGAACCACACATCGGAGAACACCGCATGCGCATCCTCGGAAGGCTGGCCGTCGCGGCCGGCGCCACCGCCGTCATCCTGCTGGCTGCCCCGGCCGCCAACGCCTCCGACGCACCGGCGGAGCGGACGGCGAAGGGCGCGATGGACGCCGTTCCCAGTGGCGACCTCCTGGGCGCCCTCTCCGGCGTGCTGGGCCCGCTGGGTGGCGGCCTCGGTGCCGTGACCGGTGGAGCCGGCGGCATCGGGGGCATGACCGGTGGGCTCGTGGACGTCCAGGGCCTCGGCGGCTGATCGGCTTCGGGCCGGGTCGGGGAGACCCGGCCCGGCCCGCCCGCTGCACCGATCAAGATCACACCTGCCGCCGACGTGAGCCGGCCCGGTCCATCTGGCAGGCTGACGCCCATGGCTGTCGGAACCCTGGTGCTGCTCCGCCACGGCGAGAGCGTCTGGAACGCGGAGAACCTGTTCACCGGTTGGGTGGACGTCCCCCTCTCGGAGAAGGGTGTGAACGAGGCGAAGCGCGGCGGCGTGCTGCTGCGCGAAGCGGGCGTGCTGCCGGAGGTCGTGCACACGTCGCTGCTGCGGCGGGCCATCGGCACCGCCAACCTCGCCCTCGACGCGGCCGACCGGCACTGGATCCCGGTCCGCCGGGACTGGCGGCTCAACGAGCGCCACTACGGCGCGCTCCAGGGCAAGAACAAGAAGCAGACGCTGGACGAGTTCGGCGAGGAGCAGTTCATGCTCTGGCGCCGCTCGTACGACACCCCGCCGCCGCCGATCGAGCCCGGCACCGAGTTCAGCCAGGACAGCGACCCCCGCTACGCCGACCTCGGCCCCGACCTGCCGCTCACCGAGTGCCTGCTGGACGTGGTCAAGCGGATGATCCCGTACTGGGAGTCCTCGATCGTGCCGGACCTGCGCGCCGGCCGGACGGTGCTCGTGGCCGCGCACGGCAACTCGCTGCGCGCCCTGGTCAAGCACCTCGACGGCATCTCGGACGATGCCATCGCGGGCCTGAACATCCCCACCGGCATCCCGCTGCGCTACGACCTGGACGACGAGCTGAAGCCGCTCAAGCCGGGCGGCGAGTACCTCGACCCGGACGCGGCGGCGGACGCGATCAAGGCCGTGGCCAACCAGGGCCGCTAGTCGAACCCCACCGGACGGCGGCACGCGCGCAGGGCACACCCGGCGCACGTGCCGCCGTCTCGCGTTCCACCCCTCGGCCGGCGCCCCCGGTACGTCCTCCGCTCGTCACTTGGAGGAGAACCCCGCTTCCGCGGTTCTGCACCTGTCCGAACACGCCTGACTCAATTGGACACGATTGGGTGAACGGCGGTCGTCCGCCGGGAGAACATCGGCCCCGGACGGTGTCGCAGGAGTCACGAACCAGGCGTCAGCTCTAGGCCGCACCCGGCCTGACCTGCTTACGATGCGCTTGTGACCGCAACGGGTTACCTCGTCCTGTCGATCGGCGCTCTGCTGATCGGCGGCGTCGCGTTTCTCGCCGGACGGACCACCGCACGCGCCCGTGAGACGCGTCCGCGCGGACTCACCGTCGCCGACCTCATGGCCAGGGTCGTCCACTCCTCACCCGACGGCATCGTCGTGCTCAACGGCTTCGGTGACGTCGTGCTGCACAACGCCCGCGCCGAGGAGCTGGGCGTGGTGCGCAACAACCGCGTGGACGACCGGGCCAGACGCGCCGCCGAGATGGCCCGCCGCAACGGTGGGGTGATCTCGGTGGACCTGTCGTCGCTGGAGGTCATCAAGGGCCGCCAGCCGCAGGCCGTGCACGCCACCGTGAAGGTGCTCACCGAGGGCTTCGTGGTGGTCGACGCCACCGACGAGTCCGAGTCGGTGCGGCTGGAGGCCACCAGGCGCGACTTCGTGGCCAACGTCAGCCACGAGCTCAAGACCCCGGTCGGCGCGCTCGCGCTGCTGGCCGAGGCCGTGCTGGACGCCGCGGACGACCAGGAGGAGGTCCGCCGGTTCAGCGCCAAGATCATGCAGGAGGCCACCCGGCTGGGCACCCTGGTCACCGAGCTGATCGCGCTGTCGCGCCTGCAGGGCGCGGAGAAGCTGCCGGAGCTCAGCCGGGTCGAGGTCGACGTGGTCATCGACGAGGCGATGGGCCGCTCCAGGCTGGCCGCCGAGTCCGCGGGCATCGAGATCGCCACCGACTCCCCGAGCGGGCTGGAAGTCGAGGGCGACCGGACGCTGCTGGTCACGGCCCTGAGCAACCTCCTGGACAACGCGGTCGCGTACTCGCCGCCGGGCAGCCCGGTGTCGGTCAGCCGCAAGCTCGTCGACGGTTTCGTCGAGATCGCCGTCACCGACCGCGGCATCGGCATCGCCGAGGACCAGCAGACCCGCGTGTTCGAGCGCTTCTACCGCGTCGACAAGGCCCGGTCGCGCGCCACCGGCGGCACCGGGCTCGGGCTCGCCATCGTCAAGCACGTCGCCAACAACCACGGCGGCGAGGTGAGGCTGTGGAGCCTGCCGGGCACCGGCTCCACCTTCACGCTGCGCATCCCGGCTCATCCCGACCAGGAGGAGCCCACCCAGGACCTGCCCACGCAGGAGCTGGCGAGCCCCGTGCCGAGCGGCGCGGGCAGCAACCACGGAGGAGAGCTGTGACCAGGGTGCTCATCGTGGAGGACGAGGAGTCCTTCGCCGATCCGCTCGCCTTCCTGCTGCGCAAGGAGGGCTTCACCGCGGCGCTCGCGGCCACCGGCCAGGAGGCGCTGGAGGAGTTCGACCGCAACGGCGCCGACATCGTGCTGCTCGACCTCATGCTCCCCGGCATGAGCGGCACGGACGTGTGCAAGCAGCTGCGCGCCCGCTCCGCCGTGCCGGTGATCATGGTCACGGCGCGGGACAGCGAGATCGACAAGGTCGTCGGCCTGGAACTGGGCGCGGACGACTACGTCACCAAGCCGTACTCGGCCCGCGAGCTGATCGCCCGGATCCGGGCCGTGCTGCGGCGCGGCGGCGAGTCCGAGGAGCTGCTGCCGCAGGTCCTGGAGGCCGGCCCGGTGCGGATGGACGTCGAGCGGCACGTGGTGACCGTGGACGGGGCCGAGGTGAGCCTCCCGCTCAAGGAGTTCGACCTCCTGGAGTACCTGCTGCGCAACGTCGGCCGGGTGCTGACCCGCGGCCAGCTGATCGACCGGGTGTGGGGCGCGGACTACGTCGGCGACACCAAGACCCTGGACGTGCACGTCAAGCGGCTGCGGTCGAAGATCGAGCCCGACCCGTCGGCGCCGCGCCACCTGGTCACCGTTCGCGGACTGGGATACAAGTTCGAATCCTGATCACCCCGACCGGGTACGGTGCACCGCGTGCGCCTAGGGGTGCTTGATGTCGGGTCCAACACCGTCCACCTCTTGGTGGTGGACGCCCATCGTGGTGCCCACCCGACGCCGATGAGTTCGGAGAAGTCCGTGCTGCGCCTCGCGGAGCAGCTGGACGGCTCCGGGCTGATCGGGCGGGCGGGCGCCGACCAGCTGGTGCGCACCGTCGCCGCGTCCAAGGCGGCGGCGGAGCGGCTCGGCTGCGAGGACCTGATGGCGTTCGCCACGTCCGCGGTGCGCGAGGCGGGCAACTCCGCCGAGGTGCTGGACCGGGTGCGCGCCGAGACCGGCGTCGACCTGCAGGTGCTGACCGGCGAGGACGAGGCGCGGTACACGTTCCTCGCGGTGCGCCGCTGGTACGGCTGGTCGGCGGGCAGGCTGCTGTGCCTCGACATCGGCGGCGGGTCGCTGGAGCTGGCGGTCGGCGTCGACGAGGAGCCGGAGGAGGCGTTCTCGGTGCCGCTGGGCGCGGGCAGGCTGACGCGGACCCGGTTCCGCAACGACCCGCCCACCAGGGCCGAGGTGCGCGAGACCACCGCGTGGCTGGCCGAGCAGCTGGCGCCGGTGGCGAAGAAGCTCCTCCGCGTGGGTGCTCCCGATCGGGTGGTCGCGACGTCGAAGACGTTCCGCACGCTGGCCCGGTTGACCGGCGCGGCGCCGTCCTCGGCCGGTCCGCGCGCGCGACGCGTGCTCACCGACGCGGGCCTGCGCCAGCTCATCGCGTTCATCTCCCGGATGTCCGCGGCCGACCTGGCCGAGCTCGAAGGGGTGAGCGCGAGCCGTGCCCACCAGCTGGTGGCGGGCGCGTTGGTGGCGGAGGCCACCATGCGAGCACTGTCACTCGGCGAGCTGGAGATTTGCCCCTGGGCGCTGCGGGAAGGTGTCATCCTGCGTCGGCTGGACCACACTAATGGTTCGGACCTGGACACCGCGCCGGACCACACCCGCCGGACGGGTGACACTGGACGGACTGGCCGCCACGGGGCACGGTGGAGTTGATGAGTCGAGAGAGCGAGTCGGAGCAGACCCAGCGCACCGTCGCGGAGTTGCTCGCCCAGTACGGCGGCGGGGGCTCCGGCGAGGTGACGCCGCGTCGGCGACGGCGCCGTGCCGAAGAGGCCTCGGACACCGCTCCGCAGGCCATCATCGACCGGGTCAACTCCGACAGCGGCAGGCTGCGCGCCCTCCGCGACGAACCCGCGCCGTCCGCGCCGCCGCCGTCCGCACCCCCGCCGCCGGCCGCACCGCCGCCCGCGCCGTTGCCGCAGCGGCAGCGAGCCGTCGAGGCCGAGCGCACGGCCTACCAGCCGCCGGTGTCCCGCCCCGAGCCGCCGGTCTCCCGGCTGGAGCCGCCGGTCTCCCGGCTGGAGCCGCCGGTCTCCCGGCTGGAACCGCCGGTCTCGCGGCTGGAACCACCCGTGTCCCGGCTCGAGCCGCCGAAGCAGGCCGAATCCGGGCGCAGACGCGCGCCCGAGGTCGACCCCGCCGAGGAGACCCGGGTCGTGCCGCCGATCGTGGCGGACTACCAGGGCGAGCCGTCCCGGCCCAACCTGCCGAAACCGCCGGTCAAGCCCGAGTCGTCGCGCTCGAACGTGGTGCGGCCCGTGCCGCCCGGCGCGCCGCCCGCGGTGAAGCCGCCCGTCCGCGAGCCGGTGACCGAGGTGATGCCGCGCATCACCGACAAGCTGGCGCCGAACGTGCCGCTGGAGTCGTTGCCGACCGAGTCGGTGCTGATCGTGCCGCCCGCGCCGCCGCGCCTGCCGGACCCGCTGCCAGACCAGTCCGCCGAGGACTGGTTCGGCGACGACGAGCCGGAAGAGGCCGTCGAGGGCGAGAGCACCGCGTTCCACCCGTACGTCGACCTCGACGAGGAAGACGAGGACGACGACTACCCGCGCCGCGACTTCAAGCGCCGCGACCTCGACGACGACGGACCGGCCGGGCTGGCCGACATCGACGACGACGAGGACGAGGAGCGCCCCGCCGACCGCTCGGCGGGCAAGGAGTGGCTGCTCATGATCGGGCAGCTGGCCGCGGGCGTGATCGGTGGCGCGGCGCTGTGGCTCGGCTTCAACTTCCTGTGGCGCACGGCCGCGCCCGCCGCGCTGGTGGTGGCCCTGGCGGTGACCGTCGGCCTGGTGATGATGGTCCGCAAGATCCGCCGGGCCGACGACCTCCAGACGACGGTCCTGGCGGTGCTCGTCGGGTTGATCGTGACGGTGTCGCCGGCGGCGATGCTGCTGGTGAACTCTTGATCCCGGTCGGGCTGTCCACCGCGGCCGTGTGGCCGCAGCCCGCGGGCGCCGCGTTCGAGGCGGCGGCGGAGCTCGGGTACGACGGCGTCGAGGTCATGGTGTGGGCCGACCCCGTGAGCCAGGACGTGAAGGCGGTCGACCGGCTCTCGAAGCGCTACCGGGTGCCGGTGCTGGCCGTGCACGCGCCGTGCCTGCTCATCAGCCAGCGCGTGTGGTCGCCGGACCCGGTCGAGCGGCTGCGGCGCAGCGTGCGGGCGGCCGGTGACCTGGGTGCGCGGACGGTCGTGCTGCACCCGCCGTTCGTGTGGCAGCGGCGGTACGCGGACGGTTTCGCTGACCTGGTCGCGTCGCTGGAGGACGAGAGCGGCGTCGCCATCGCGGTGGAGAACATGTTCCCGGTGCGGCGTCCCCTCGGGCGTGGGCGATCGGTGCAGGTCACGGCGTTCCGACCGTCGATCGACCCGACCGACGTCGGCCACCGGAACTACACGCTGGACCTGTCGCACGCCTCGGCCGCGCACGTGGACACGATGGAGCTGGCCAAGCGGATGGGCGACGGGCTGACCCACGTGCACCTGGCGGACGGCGCCGGCCTGCCCAAGGACGAGCACCTGGTGCCCGGCCGCGGCACGCAGCCGTGCGGCGAGCTGCTGTCCCACCTGACCCGGACGGGCTTCACCGGGCAGGTCGTGCTGGAGGTCAACACCCGCCGCGCCCGCACCGCCGCCGAGCGCACCGAACTGCTGACCGAATCACTCCTGTTCGCGCGCCTGCACCTCTGACCACGCAAAACGCGCGTGTCCCACGTTCGCGTCGTGCGTGTCCCACGTTCAGCACCCCCGAATCCGGGGCTCAGGTCGACCGACGGCGAACTCACATCCGCTCCGGCGCCGGTCAGCGGCTAGGGTCTTGATCGTGAACCCGTTGCGCACGTTGATCCTCGCCGCCGCGGGCAACGACGCGGTGCGCCGGGTCGTCGCGACCGCGCCCGTCAGCCGCGACGTGGTGCGCCGGTTCGTGGCGGGCGAGAGCACCGCCGACGCGATCGACGCCGCCGGCCGGCTGATCGGCGACGGCCTGCGCGTCACCCTCGACCACCTCGGCGAGGACACCACCGACCGAGCCACCGCCGAACGGACCGTGCGCGCCTACCTGGAGCTGCTCGACCAGCTGCACGACGTCGGCCTCGCCGCGGACGCCGAGGTGAGCGTGAAGCTGTCCGCCGTGGGCCTCGGCCTGGGCGAGACGGTCGCCCTGGACAACGCCTCCCGCATCTGCGCGGCGGCCGAGCAGGCGGGCACCACGGTCACGCTCGACATGGAGGACCACACCACCACCGACGCCACCCTGCGCGTGCTCGCCGAACTGCGCCGCCACTGGCCGTCGGTGGGCGCGGTGCTCCAGGCGTACCTGCGCCGCACCCTGGACGACGTGCGCGAACTCGCGGACACGCGCGTGCGGCTGTGCAAGGGCGCGTACGCCGAACCGCCGTCGGCGGCCTACCTCGACCCGCACGAGGTCGACCTCAACTACGTGCGCTGCGCCAACGTCCTGCTGGCCGGCTCCGGCTACCCCATGTTCGCCACCCACGACCCGCGCCTGATCGAGATCGTCTCCGAACGCGCCCGCTGGTACGGCAAGGCGGTCGAGGACTTCGAGTTCCAGATGCTCTACGGCGTCCGGCCGGGCGAGCAGCGGCACCTGGCGGCGGAGGGGCACGTCGTGCGCGTCTACGTGCCGTACGGGGGTCAGTGGTACGGGTACCTGATGCGCCGGCTGGCCGAGCGGCCGGCCAACGTCGCGTTCTTCCTGCGTTCGCTGGTCACCCGCTCGTGAGGAGCCCTGTGTCCTTCTCGGTAGCCAGTGCGGTCCGCCCCCTCGGCGACGGCACGTACACCGCGTCCCTGCCCGCCGAGTGGACTGTCGGCCCCAAGCCGCACGGCGGGTTCCTGCTGGCCTTGGTGGCGCGGGCGGCGGTGGACGGCGCGCGGGCGGCCGTGCCGGGTGCGGACGACCTCGCGCCGCTCGCGGTGAGCGCGCAGTTCCTGCGTGCGCCCGAGGTGGGGCCGGTGCTGGTGCGGACCGAGGTGCGCAAGGCGGGGCGGACGGCGACCGTGGTGACGTCGACGCTGGAGCAGCGCGGGCGCAGCTGCGTGGAGGCGGTGGTGACGGTCGGGCGGATGCCGACGGCCGAGCCGGACTACGCCGACCTGCCCGACATGCCCGCCGCGCCGCCCGCGGACGCGGTCGACCTGGCGTCGATGGGCTCCGGCGGTGTGTACAAGCTCGGCGCGGTGTGCGACGTGCGGCTGGACCAGGCGGGCGCCGGGTTCCTGACCGGACGGGTCGGCGACCCCCTGGTGCTGCGGCTGTGGGTGCGTCCGCTGGGTGAGCGGCCGGACCCGTACTTCGCGCTGGTCGCCGGTGACGTCTCGATGCCCGTGACGTTCAACCTCGGCCGGTTCGGGTGGTCGCCGACCGTGCAGCTGACGGGGTTGCTGCGGGCGAACCCGGCGCCGGGGTGGCTGCGGGTGCGGGTGTCGTGCAGCGCGGTGCACGGGCAGTGGTTCGACGAGGACGCGGTGGTGATCGACTCGGCGGGGCGGCTGGTGTGCCAGGCGCGGCAGTTGGCGCTGACGCCGGCGAACTGAGCGGTGAACCCGGGTTCCTGAAAGTGGGACGCGCGTGGGTCCGGCGTGGTGGCGTGGCACGCTTGGCGCATGACGAGGATCGCCGTGTTGGGGGCTGGCAAGATCGGTGAAGCGCTGCTGTCGGGGCTGCTTCAAGGCGGGCGCAAGGCCGACGACCTGCTGTTCACCGAGAAGCACCCGGAGCGGGCCGCCGCGCTGACCGAGCGGTACGGGGTGGAGGGCCTCGACGTGCCCGGCGCGGCGCAGCGGGCCGACGTCCTCGTGGTCGCGGTCAAGCCGCAGGACATCGAACCGCTGCTGGACGAGCTCGCGCCCGTGCTCAAGCCCGGCACGCTCGTGGTGTCCCTGTGCGCGGGCCTGCCGACGTCCCTGTACGAGCGCAGGCTGCCCGACAGCACCCCGGTGGTCCGGGTCATGCCGAACACCCCGATGCTCGTCGGCGAGGCGATGAGCGCCATCTCGGCGGGCAAGTACGCCACCGACGAGCACCTGAACCTGGTCGAGGAGCTGCTGACGACGGTCGGCAAGGTGGCCCGGGTCCCGGAGAACCAGCAGGACGCCGTCACCGCGCTGTCCGGCTCCGGCCCCGCCTACTTCTTCTACCTGGTCGAGGCCATGATCGACGCGGGCATCCTGCTCGGCATCCCGCGCGACCTGGCCGGTCGGCTGATCATCCAGTCGGCGGTCGGCGCGGCCACCATGCTGAACGAGGGCGACCAGCACCCGGTCATCCTGCGGGAGGCCGTCACGTCGCCCGCCGGCACCACCATCATGGCCATCCGCGAGCTGGAGAAGCACGGCGTGCGCGCGGCCATGCTGGCGGCCATCGAGGCGGCCCGCGACCGTTCGGTGGAACTGGGACGCGACCACGAGGCGGACTGATACCGCCATTGGCCGTCGCACCAGTCCCACCCGTCCCGTTACCCTCAGGGGAGCACGTGCGTGTCGAACCGTCGGTGGGGAAGCCGACGGCACGACGCGTGTCGAAGGACGCGGTGATCCATGCCTGCGGAGGAGAAGTCACTCGGTCAAGTCAGATTCATGACGGTCGCCGAGGTCGCGCTGATGATGCGCGTGTCCAAGATGACGGTGTACCGCCTGGTCCACTCCGGTGAGCTGACGGCGGTGCGCGTCGGCAAGTCGTTCAGGGTGCCGGAGAAGGCGGTCAACGAGTACCTGCGGAACGCCTACTTCGACGCCGGGTGAGGCCGCGCTCGGGCAGGCGGGTAAACTCATAGGCCGTTCGTGCCTGGTGTCGGCGCGCCCACTTGACGGGTGTCTCCACCGGCGCGTGGAGACCACCAACGTCTAGTAGTGAAGGAACCCGCATGGGCTCGGTCATCAAGAAGCGCCGCAAGCGCATGTCGAAGAAGAAGCACCGCAAGTTGCTGCGCAAGACGCGGGTCCAGCGCAGGAAGCGCGGCAAGTAGCCCCTGCGGGTTCTAGCACCGCCAGTCCCCGGCCACACCGGTCGCGGGACTGGCGGTGTCTTCGTTCCGCGCCGCCCGGGCGCGATCCGGGTGTCATCCCGCCATCCGGGTGATTCACCGGTAAAGCCTCGGTGACCTGCGTCAAGACGACGTTCCGCGACCGATCGCGGGCGCCGGTTCCCGGTTAGCATCGTCGAGTCGCACCACCCGCACAGGGAGTCGCATGGCGCCCAAGGTCGTTCTCGTCACCGGTTGCAGCCGGTACCTCGGCGGTCACCTCGCCGCGCGCTTCGCGGCGAACCCCGATGTCGAACGCGTGCTCGGCGTGGACACCGAACCGCCGTCGCGCGACCTGCTGCGCCGCATGGGCCGCGCCGAGTTCGTGCGCGCCGACATCCGCAACCCCCTCATCGCGAAGGTCATCGCCACCGCGCAGGTCGACACGGTCGTGCACGCGTCGGTGACGGCGAACCCGGCCGGCCCCAGCGGGCGGACCGTGATGAAGGAGATGAACGTCATCGGCACGATGCAGCTGCTGGCCGCGTGCCAGAAGTCGCCGCACGTGCGCAAGCTGGTGGTCAAGTCGACCAGCGCGGTGTACGGGTCCAGCTCGCGCGACCCGGCGGTGTTCACCGAGGACATGGGCCCCAAGGACCTGCCGTCCAGCGGGTACGCCAAGGACGCGGTCGAGGTCGAGGGCTACGTGCGCGGGTTCGCGCGCCGCCGGCCGGACGTGGACGTCACCTCGCTGAGGTTCAGCAACTTCATCGGCCCCCGCATCGACACGGTCCTGACCAGGTACTTCGCCCTGCCCGTCGTGCCGACGGTGATGGGTTACGACGCCAGGGTGCAGTTGCTGCACTCCGAGGACGCGCTGGCCGTGCTGGAACGGGCCACGCTGCACGACCTGCCCGGCGTCTACAACGTGGGCGGTGACGGCGTGCTGATGCTGTCGCAGGCCATCCGCCGGGCGGGGCGGGTCAGCCTGCCCGTGCCGAGCGCGGCGGTGCCGACGATGGGCCGGTTGTTCCGCAGCGCCAGGCTGGTGGACTTCTCACCGGACCAGATGAGGTTCCTGAACTGGGGCCGGGTGATGGACACGACGCTGCTGAAGCGTGAGTTCGGGTTCACGCCGAGGTGGACTACGCAGCAGGCGTTCGACGACTACGTGAGCGGGCGCGCGTTGCGTCCGCTCATCGACCCGGAACTGGTGGCATCGGTCGAGCGGGGTGTGCTCGACCTGGCCGCCCGGTTCCGCTGACCGGCGAGGAGGTGGACGCGTGGCAGAGGCACGGGTGATCCCGCTGCACGGTGCGGACCGGGAGGGTCCCCGACGACGGCGTGCCGCCGAGCACGCGCCGGCGCCCACACCGGTCGTGGTGCCGGAGCTGGCGGTGTCGGAGCAGTCCGTGTCGGAGCCGGTCGCCTCCGGGTCGTCGGTGTCGGAGCCGTCGGAGCCGTCGGTGTCGGAGACGGAGCCGGTCGTGTCGGAGTCTGGCGGGGAGAGGGCGCGGGAGGGTTGGGAGCAGCGCCTGGCGGAGGTGCTGGCGTTCGCCCGCAGGCGCATCCAGGGTGATTACGAGGTCGACGAGTTCGGCTTCGACCCCGACCTGACCGACAACGTCCTGATGCCGCCGCTCAAGCCGCTGTACGAGAAGTGGTTCCGGGTGGAGACGATCGGGATGCACAACGTCCCGGGCGAGGGCGGCGCGCTGATCGTCGCCAACCACTCCGGCACCCTGCCGCTGGACGCCACGATGACGGCGTACGCGGTGCGCGCGGACCACCCGAAGCGCCGCCACCTGCGGATGCTCGGCGCCGACCTGGTGTTCAAGACCCCGGTGCTCGGCGCGCTGGCGCGCAAGTCGGGTCAGACGCTGGCGTGCAACCCGGACGCGGAACGCCTGCTCAGGTCCGGCGAGCTGGTCGGCGTGTGGCCGGAGGGGTTCAAGGGCATCGGCAAGCCGTTCAAGGACCGGTACAAGCTCCAGCGGTTCGGCCGGGGCGGGTTCGTGTCGGCGGCGTTGAACACCGGTGTGCCGATCATCCCCTGCTCGATCGTCGGTGCGGAGGAGATCTACCCGAAGATCGGCGACATCAAGGCGCTGGCCAGGCTGTTCGGCTTCCCCTACTTCCCGGTGACGCCGGTCTTCCCGCTCCTGGGCCCGCTCGGCGCGATCCCGTTGCCGTCGAAGTGGTACATCGAGTTCGGCGAGCCGATCCGGACGGACGTCTACGGCGAGCACGCGGCGGACGACCCGATGCTGGTGTTCAACCTGACCGATCAGGTGCGCGAGACGATCCAGCAGACGCTGTACAGGTTGCTCACGCAGCGGCGGAACGTCTTTTTGGGGTGAGGAGAGCCTGGGAGGGAGTCCTGGGAGGGAGCCCTGGGAGGGAGTCCTGGGAGGGAGTCCTGGGAGGGAGCCCTGGGAGGGAGCCCTGGGAGGGAGCCCTGGGAGGGAGCCCTGAGAGGGCCCGAAGGGCTTCGGAGAGAGCGAGCCCTGAAGGGCTCGAAGGGCGTCAAAGAGCAAGAGAGTCCTCGCCGGACGGGCAGATCAGCAGGATGACGGCCGGTGGGTGGTTCTGTGCCGGGTCCGTTGTTGGTCCGGGTTTCGTGTCATCCCGCCGACCTCCACAAGGGCTACCACACGTATCAAGGGGGGCGCCCGCAGTGGAAGTTGGGGGTATCGCTGGACGGCGCCCCCCTTGACACGTGCGGTAGGGCTGCGCCAGGTCGGCGGGATGACACGAAGCCCTCGTTTTTGAGGAAGATCGGCACTGTCCCCATAGGGTGGCGGGCCGTGGTCCGTCCAGGTCAGGCGATGCCATAGGACGGGTGATCGCGGCGGGCGGGGCGTCTGTGAGACGGCGGGGTCAGCGGTCGCGGCGGCGGTAGGCCAGGGTGGCGGCGATGGCGCCGGCCAGGGCGCCCGCGCCGAGGACGGAGGGGACGCCGATCTTCGCGGCCTTGCGGCCGGTGCGGAAGTCGCGGATTTCCCAGCCGCGCTTGCGGGCCGTTTCGCGCAGGCCGGAGTCCGGGTTCACGGCGACCGCCGTGCCGACCACCGAGAGCATCGGCACGTCGTTGACCGAGTCCGAGTACGCCGTGCACCGGCGCAGGTCGAGGCCTTCCTTGGCGGCCAGCGCCCGCACCGCGTGCGCCTTCGCCCGGCCGTGCAGCAGGTCGCCGACCAACCGGCCGGTGTAGATGCCGTCCGTGTGCTCCGACACCGTGCCCAGCGCGCCGGTCAGGCCGAGTCGCCGCGCGATGATCTGCGCCAGCTCCACCGGCGTCGCCGTCACCAGCCACACCCGCTGGCCGGCGTCCAGGTGCATCTGCGCCAACGCCTGCGTGCCCGCCCAGATCCGGTCTGCCATGAGCTCGTCGTAGATCTCCTCGCCGAGCGAGATCAGCTCCGCCACCGACCGGCCGGCCACGAACGACAGCGCCTGCTCGCGGGACGCCGCCACGCTCTGCGGGTCCTCCCGGCCGCCGACGCGGAACTTGAGCTGCTGCCACGCGAACCCGGCCAGGTCGGAGTTCTTGAAGTACTTGCGGGCGGCGAGGCCGCGGGCGAAGTGGAAGATCGACGCGCCCATCATCATGGTGTTGTCGACGTCGAAGAAGGCGGCGGCGGTGAGGTCGGTGGGCGCGCTCCCGGACGGCCCGACCGTCGACGCGGCCTCGGCTGAGGCCTCGCCGGCCAGCGCGGCACGCCGCTCCCGTTCCGCCGAGCCCTCCACCACACGCCTTTTCACCACGTCAGCGCCTCCCGCGGTCCGATGGGGACAGGGTAGCGATCAGCCGCTGAGGCCGGGCAGCGGCAGCGACGGGAGGGTCAACGTGGGCAGCGGGAGCAGCGGTCCGGTGGTCGTGGTGCTCGGCGCGGACGGCGTCGAGCCCGCCGTGGTGCCCGGCACGGTGCCCGGTGCGCTGGTGCCGCCCGGCGCGTTGCCGGACGTGGTGGGCGCGACCGCGGTGGTGGACGGCGGCGCGGACGGCTGGTCGGTCGGCGTGGTGCCGGGGTCGGCGGGCCGGGCCGCGCACGCGTCCTCGGCGGGCACCGGTCCGACCTGGTCGACCTGCCCCGACGTCACGGACACGCAGTCGACCCGGGCGTGCAGCGCGGACGCGCGTTCGGCGATCCGGTCGAGCAGGTCGAGCGACGTGCCGGCGCGGTCGGCGGCCTCGGTGGGCAGCGACGCCCGCAGCTCGGCCAGTCGGGTGGCCTGGGAGCCCGCCCAGTCGCGCAGCTCCTCGAGGGCGCGCTGGTCGGAGTTCGAGCCGAGCGCGGCCAGCACGCGGGAACCGGCCGCGGCGTCGGCGTCGAAGTCGGTCAGCGCGGTCAGGTAGCCGCCGAGCGGCCCGCCGCCGGACTCGCGGTACCGGTCGACCATGGTCTCGATCTCGGCGACGCGCGCGGCGGCGAACTCCAGGCGCTTGTAGCCCTTCGACTCCTCGCCGAAGGTGAGGCCGAGCGAGGCCGACTCGGCGGTGCGCTTGACGCCGTACAGCGCTTCGCCCGGCAACGCGTCCCGGCTGAGCAGCAGGCTCATCCCGGCCAGCGAGAACAGCAGGCACAGCGCGGCGGCGAGGGCCACCGCTAATCGACCGCGCGCTCCGGTGCGGCGCTCCCGGACGGGCCGGTCGAGCTTGGTGGGCGGCGGCTCGGCCGCGCCGAGCACGCGTGCCCGCATCCGCGCTCTGGCGGCCTCGTCCGGGCCCGAGGTGACTGCGGCTTTCCGCAGGAGCGCCACCACGGCCAGCTCGTCGGCGAACTCGTCGCCCTCGGGCGGCGCGGACCCGGGATGCGCGTCGACCGCGCGGGCGAACTGCTCGCGCTGCCTGTGCCGCCGCAGCGGCGTGATCCCTTTGCCTGCCATCCCGCTTGGCCAACCATCCCGCACGTCTCGAGCGATCCTGCCCCGAACAACGAACCGGGAGGTCCCGGGGTTACGCGAACGCCGAGTGGTGCGACGGTGATCTCACCGCAGCCACGTGGGCAGCAGTTGGGCCAACCGGCGCACCGCCCGGTGTTGCAGGGCCTTGATGGCGCCCTCGTTGCGACCCATCCTCGCGGCCGTCTCCGCCACGGACAAGCCCTGGATGAAGCGGAGGGTGATGCACTCACGTTGATCGTCACCCAGTTGGGCTACACAGCGGAGCAGTTCGGCGTTGGTCGCGTCGGTCAGGACTTCCTGCTCGGGACCGTCCGTGACCTCGCGGTTGTCCGCCAGTTCGGCCGTCGTGATCTCCAGCCGGTAGCGGCTGGACTTCACGTGGTCGAAGACGATGTTCCGCGCGATCGTGACGAACCAGGCGCCGACGTCGCGGCCCTGGTAGCTGATGGACCCGATGCTGCGCAGCGCGCGGAGGAACGTCTCGCTGGTCACGTCCTCGGCGAGGGTGCGGTCGCCGACGCGGAAGAGCACGTACCGGTAGACCACGTCGACGTACCGGTCGTACAGCGCGCCGAACGCGTCCGTGTCGCCGCCCTGAGCGGCGCGGACCAGGTTCCACGGCTCGTCGGCCGCGTTGCTCTCCACGCTCTCGATCGTGCTGGACTGCCCTCCCGCGCTCCACCTCGACCGGAGCGTCCGGATGGTTCGGACGGAGTTCTCGCGTGCCCGTGCGGTCATCGGCTCGCGGCACCTCCACAGGGTCGCCGTGCCGGCAGCATACGTGTTGTTACTCCGTAGTAGGTAGCGGCAAGTGGTCTCGAATCTGCGACGCGGATGGAGGCAATGCGTGACGCCGCCCGCGCGTGACAGACTGCGCTGAGGTCCGCCGTGGTTCACCAGGAGGTCACGTTGACCGCATCCGCAAGCAACATCGCCGACCTGGTTCGCGCCTCCGCGCACCGTGGACCCAAGCATGCCGCGCTGGTGGATGTCACGACTGCGAACAGCTACACCTGGGCCGAGTTCGACGCCGCCGTGGACGGCGAGGCGCACCGGCTCGTCCGAGCGGGTGTCGAACCGGGCGACCGGGTGGTGGTGCGGCTGCCGACCGGTCCGGAGTTCTGCGTGGCCGTGTTCGGCGTGCTCCGCGCGGGCGGCGTGCTGGTGCCCGCCGGGCCGGGCCAGCCGACGCGCGAGCTGCAGCGCCTGGTCGCCGACAGCGGCGCGAAGCTGCTCATCGGCGACGGCGGCGGCGCGGACGTCGAGGTGCTGCCGGCGCCGACGATGGAGCCGGGCGAGGAGTTCGCCGCGATCGGCTCGGGCGAGGACCTGGCCGTGCTCGGCTACACCTCCGGCACGTCCGGCTCGCCGCGCGGCGCGATGCTGTCGCACCGGGCGCTGCTGGCCAACGTCGAGCAGTGCGCCTCCCTGCGCCCCGCGCCGGTGACGGCGGGCGACCGGGTGCTGCTCGCGCTACCGCTGTTCCACGTCTACGGCCTGGGCCCCGGCCTGCTCCAGGTGGCGGGCGCGGGCGCGACCGCCGTGCTGCTGGAGCGGTTCGACCCGGACCAGGCGTTGACCGCGATCCGCGAGCACCGGGTGACCACGCTGGTCGGCGTGCCGCCGATGTACGCGGCGATCCTGGCCAACCCCGTCGAACGGCTCCGCGAGGACCTGGCCACCGTCCGCCTGTTCACCTCCGGCGCCGCGCCCCTGGCGGCCGGCCTGCTCGACGCCATGCGCGACGCCGTCGGCCTGCCCGTCTACGAGGGCTACGGCCTGACCGAGACCGGCCCCGTGCTGACCACGACCCTGGCCGGCGGCGTGCCCAAGGCGGGTTCGGTCGGCCGCGCGCTGCCCGGCGTGCTGATCCGGCTGGTCGACACCGACGGCCGACCGCTCGACCAGGACGAGGACGAGCCCGGCACCGGCCTGGTCGCGGCCAAGGGCGACAACCTGTTCAGCGGCTACTGGCCGGACGGCGCGCACGGGCCGGACGCCGAGGGCTGGTTCCGCACCGGCGACGTCGGCTACCTCGACGCCGACGGCGACCTGCACCTGGTCGACCGGGCGGGCGACCTGATCATCGTCAACGGCTTCAACGTCTACCCGCACGAGGTCGAGCAGGTGCTGTCCGAGCTGGCCGGCGTGGCCGAGGCGGCGGCGGTCGGCGTGCCGGACGAGCGGACCGGCGAGTCGGTGAAGGTCGTCGTGGTGCCCGCCGACGGCGCGGAGCTCACCGAGGACGCGGTGAAGGACCACTGCGCCGGCCGGCTGGCGAAGTTCAAGGTGCCGACCGTGGTCGAGTTCGCCGCCACCCTCCCGCACTCGCCGACCGGCAAGCTCGCGCGGGCCCGGCTGCGCCTACCCCTAGCCTGAACGTCGTGAGCCACCACGTCACCTTGATGAGCCGGGTCGACTGCCACGCCTGCGACCAGGCCAAAGCCGACCTGGAGCGGATCTGCGGCGAGCTGGGCGTGCCGTGGGACGTGCGGGACGTCGACACCGACCGCGAGCTGCGCGCCGAGTACGGCGACCGGGTGCCGGTGATCCTCGTCGACGGCGAGGAGCACGGGTACTGGTCGGTCGAGGAGGACCGCCTGCGCGCGGCCCTGCGCTGAGGATTACCGGCCGCTTACGGAATCGGCCGGCCGGCGTCGCGAGGGTGTCGAATTGAGCACATGAACCGCTCGACCGCCGCCCTCGTCGGACTCCTCGGCGTGGCCGCCGCGCTCGCCGCCGGGCACCTCGTCGCGGGCGTGGTCGGGCCGTCGGCCTCGCCGTTCCTCGCGGTCGGCAACACCGCGATCGACTTCACGCCGAGCGCGCTGAAGGACTTCGCGGTCCGGGCGTTCGGGACCCACGACAAGCTCGTGCTGCTGCTGGGCATGGCGGTCGTGCTGGCGGCCGCCGCCGTCGCCGCCGGCCTGCTGTCGCGCCGCTCGCCACTGCCGGGCACGGTCCTCGCCGTCGTCCTCGGCCTCCTGGGCGTCGCCGCCGCGCTCTACCGCCCCGACCTGGGCCAACTCGGCGTCCTCGCGCCCGTCGCGGCCCTGGCCGCCGGCGTCGTGGTCTTCCGGTGGCTGCACGCCAAGGCGCTCGACCCCGCCGAACCCGCGGTCGGCAGGCGCGCGTTCCTCGTCGCCTCGGGCGCGACGGCGGCGGGCGCCGGCCTGGCCGCCCTGGTCGGGCAGTTCGCCGGCGGCCGGGTGGACGTCGAGGCGTCACGACGGGCCGTCGGCGCGCTCGAACCCGC
Organism: Actinosynnema sp. NPDC002837; assembly: GCF_040295345.1. NCBI lineage: Bacteria > Bacillati > Actinomycetota > Actinomycetes > Pseudonocardiales > Pseudonocardiaceae > Actinosynnema > Actinosynnema sp. NPDC002837. Next base: position 6,077 of record NZ_JBEOVG010000105.1, on the reverse strand, counting down.
CTCGCCCGCGCCGCCCCTCCCGCCGGGCGCGGACTTCGCCGCCGAGGGCACCCCCGCCTTCATCACGCCGAACGCCGACTTCTACCGGATCGACACCGCGCTGAGCGTGCCGCGGGTGCGCGCCGAGGACTGGGTGCTGCGCGTGCACGGCCTGGTCGACCGCGAGCTCAACCTCCGCTACGACGACCTGCGCCGCCGTGACCTGGTCGAACGCACGATCACCATGGTCTGCGTGTCCAACGAGGTCGGCGGGCCCTACATCTCCACCGCGAACTTCGTCGGCGTGCCGCTGCGCGACGTGCTGCTGGAGGCGGGCGTCGGCCGGGGCGCCGACCAGCTGTTCTCCACCAGCGCCGACGGCTGGACGGCGGGTTCGCCGGTCGACGTGGTCATGGAGCCCGATCGGGGCGCGCTGATCGCGCTGGGCATGAACGGCGAGCCGCTGCCGCTGGAGCACGGCTTCCCGGCCCGCCTGGTCGTGCCCGGCCTCTACGGCTACGTCTCGGCCACGAAGTGGGTCGTCGACCTGGAGCTGACCACGTTCGAGGCGAAGCGCGGCTACTGGCTGGACCGCGGGTGGGCGCGGGACGCGCCGGTCAAGGTGATGTCCCGGGTCGACCGCCCGGAGGTCCGGTCGAAGGTCTCCGGCCGGGTCGTGGCCACGGGCGTGGCGTGGGCCCAGCCGACCGGCGTGGGGCGGGTCGAGGTCCGGGTCGACAACGGCCCGTGGCGGACCGCGACCCTGTCCGACGAGGTGAACGGCTCGACGTGGCGCATGTGGCGCGTCGAGCTCGACCTGGCGCCCGGCGGTCACACGATCGAGTCGCGTGCCACGGACCAGGCCGGCTTCACCCAGCCGCAGGCCCGCCTCGCCCCGATCCCCGACGGCGCGACCGGCTGGCACTCCGTCTTCTTCACCGTCGCCTAGATCACCCGAACGGGTGGGGAGCCGTGAGGCCGCTCGGCGGCGTGACACGCCGCTCCCGTGAAGTTCACCCCAAGGTGAGCCACGTCTCCTCGTATCCACCGGAAGGCGCGACGCCCCTTTTCACCGAGGGGCGCTCGCGGTGGTCGGGCGGCCGGCCGTCGACTTTGTGCAAGCGTTCACAAGCGGTACGGTGGGTGTATCACTCCGCTGGTGGCGATACCCGGCGGGTCAGTGCGACGGATGTCGAGGAGTTCCAGCGTGGCGGCTCAGCGGGGCGAGGGTGACGGTGTCGTGACCCGCCCAGGGGAGACCGGTGCCGAAGCGCCCGCCGACGTCCGGGAGCGGGCACGCGCGATCCCCGAGGCGGCCGTGGCGCGCCTCGCGGTCTACCTCCGCGTCCTCTCGGGCATGGTCGAGCAGGGCGTGACGACCATCTCCAGCGAGGAGCTCGCGGGCGCGGCCGGGGTCAACTCGGCCAAGCTCCGCAAGGACCTGTCCTACATCGGCTCGTACGGCACCCGCGGCGTCGGCTACGACGTCGAGGTGCTCGTCAGCCACATCGAGCGGATCCTCGGCCTCACCCGCAAGCACTCGGTCGCGGTCGTCGGCATCGGTAATCTTGGTCACGCGCTGGCCAACTACGGCGGTTTCCCCAGCCGGGGCTTCCCGGTCGCCGCGCTGTTCGACATCGACCCGGACCTGACGGGAGTGCCGGTAGGCGGCATCCCGGTCGACCACATCGACGACATCACGTCCGTCTGCGCGGAGCGCGAGGTCTCGATCGGGGTCATCGCGACACCCCCACAGGCAGCTCAGGCCGTCTGCGACCGTTTGGTATCCGCCGGAGTCCAGTGCATCCTGAACTTCGCACCCGTCGTGCTCCAAGTGCCGGACTACGTCGAAGTGCGCAAGGTCGACCTGGCGGTCGAGATGCAGATCCTGTCGTTCCACGTCGCGCGACGGGCTGACGAGGCCGCCGGTGACGTGGTCAACGGCATCGGTGTGGACGGGGTGGTGATTCGCCCGTGATCGTGCGGGTAGTGAGCCGGTCGGTGGTGACGGCGGTATGACGAGCGAGCTTGCGAGCGAGTCGTTCGACACAGCGTGCCACGGTCTTGTCACACCGAGCCCTGGCGAGGGGTGCGCATGAGCGTGCTCGTCGTCGGTCTGTCACACCGGACCACCCCGGTCCCCGTGCTGGAGCGCGTCGCGGTCGCCGACGCCGACCGCGGCAAGGTCCTCGACCAGCTGCTGAAGGCGCCGAGCGTGTCGGAGGCCGTGCTGCTGTCGACCTGCAACCGGGTCGAGGTGTACGCGGTCGTCGAAACGTTCCACGGCGGCATGAACGAGGTCGTGGAGGTGCTCGCCCGGCAAGCCGGGGCCGAGCCCGCCGACCTGTTCGAACACCTGTACGTGCACTACTCCGCCGCCGCGGTCGAGCACCTGTTCTCGGTGGCGGGCGGCCTGGACTCGATGGTGGTCGGCGAGGCCCAGATCCTGGGCCAGCTGCGCAACTCCTACAACGCCGCCGACGAGCACGGCGTGGTCGGCCGCACGCTGCACGAGCTGATCCAGCACGCGCTGCGGGTCGGCAAGCGCGTGCACACCGAGACCGACATCGACCACGCGGGCGCGTCCGTCGTCTCCGAAGCGCTCGCCGACGCGGCGACCGCCCTCGGTGGCCTCGAAGGCCGCACCGCCCTCATCGTCGGCGCGGGCTCCATGGGCGGCCTGGCCGCCGCCCACCTGCGCCGCGCGGGCATCGGCGAGGTCGTGATCGCCAACCGGACGCCCGCCAACGGCGAACGCCTGGCCACGGTCCTGCGCGCGGACGGCGTCAACGCCACCTCGACCGGCCTGGCCGGCCTCGCCGACGAAATCGCCAAGGCCGACGTGCTGTTCGCGTGCACCGGCTCCGTCGGCACGGTCGTCGGCGCGGAGCACATCGGCGACCGCGCCCCGGACCGGCCGCTGGTCGTCTGCGACCTCGGCCTGCCCAAGGACGTCGACCCCGCCGCGACGCTGCTCGACGGCGTCCGCGTGGTCGACCTGGAGACCCTGCAGCGCAGGCTGTCCGACGCCCCGACCGGGCAGGGCACGCTGCGCGCGGCGGAGATCGTGGCCGAGGAGGTCCGCGCCTACCTGGCCGGGCAGCGCTCGGCCGGGGTCACGCCCACCGTGACGGCGCTGCGCAAGCGTGCCGCCGAGGTGGTGGACGCCGAACTGCTGCGCCTGGACTCGCGGCTGCCCGAGCTGCCCGCCCCGGTCCGCGACGAGCTGGCCAAGACCGTGCGCCGGGTGGTGGACAAGCTCCTGCACACCCCCACCGTGCGGGTGAAGGAGCTGGCCGCGTCGCCCGGTGGGGCCGGTTACGCCGAGGCGCTGCGCGAGCTGTTCGGGCTCGACCCGCAGGCGCCGTCCGCCGTCAGCACCCCCCATTCGACGCAACCCAAAGGTGAGAAGCGGTGAACCGCACCCTGAGGATCGGCACCCGCGGCAGCGCCCTCGCGCTCGCGCAGACCGGCCACGTGGCCGACGCGCTGCGCGACGCGGGCGCGAACGTGGAGATCGTCACGATCTCCACGCCCGGTGACCGCTCGTCCGCACCCATCGCCGAGATCGGCATCGGGGTGTTCACCTCGGCGCTGCGCGACGCGCTCGCGAACGGCGAGATCGACGTGGCCGTGCACTCCTACAAGGACCTGCCCACGGCGCCCGACCCGCGTCTGTCGCTGGCCGCGGTCCCGCCGCGGGAGGACCCGCGCGACGCGCTGGTCGCCCGTGACGGCCTGACCCTGGGCGAGCTGCCGACCGGCGCGAAGGTGGGCACCGGCTCACCCCGCCGCGCCGCGCAGCTCAACGCCCTCGGACTGGGCATCGAGGTGGTCGCGCTCCGCGGCAACGTCGACACCCGCATCCGCAAGGTGGCGAACGGCGAGCTGGACGCCGTCGTGCTCGCCCGCGCCGGCATCGCCCGCCTCGGCCGCACCGCCGAGATCACCGAGACCTTGGAGCCCATCCAGATGCTCCCCGCGCCCGCGCAGGGCGCCCTCGCAGTGGAGTGCCGGGTCGACGACGTCGACGCCGAACACCTCCTCCAGTCCACTTTGGACGATTCGGCCAGTAGGGCCGCTGTCGCCGCCGAGCGTGCCCTCCTGGCCGCGCTCGAGGCAGGCTGCAGCGCGCCGGTCGGCGCACTGGCCGATGTGGTGGAAGACCTCAGCGACGACGGGACCGTGGTTCTCCGCCTGTCCCTGCGCGGGGTCATGGCGACGGAGGACGGCGACCTCCTCCGTGCGTCCGCCACCGGTGACTTGACCGCAGCAGAGGAACTCGGCCGCGCGCTGGCCGCCGAGTTGCTCGACCTCTCCGGCCACGCCACCGCGTCGCCGGCGGGGCGTAGTTGATGGGGAGTGCCCTGATGACCCGCGCACGCAAGACCCCCGGCCGAGTCGCGTTCGTCGGCTCAGGTCCGGGCGACACCGGGCTGCTCACGGTCCGGGCCCGCGACCTGCTCCACAAGGCGGAGCTCGTGGTCACGGACCCGGACGTCCCGGCCGAGGTGGTGGCGCTGGTACCCGACGGCGTCGAGGTGCGACCCGCCGTGGGCGATCCCGCCGACGTCGCGAAGGACCTGGTCGCCGAGGCGAAGAACGGCCACGCCGTGGTCCGCCTCGTAGCAGGCGACCCGCTGACCCTGGACTCCGTGGTGAAGGAGGCCCAGGCCGTCTCCAAGACCACGATCGCGTTCGACGTGGTGCCCGGCGTCCCCGCCGGCACCGCGGTGCCCGCCTACGCGGGCGTCGCACTGGGCGCCGTCCACACCGAAGCCGACGTCCGGGGCGTGGCCGACTGGTCCGGCCTGGCCGCCGCGCCGGGGACGCTCGTCCTGCACGCCACCGGCGGCCACCTGGCCGAGGCCGCGTCCTCGCTCGTCGAGAACGGCCTGGCCCCGCAGACCCCGGTCGCGGTGACCTGCGACGGCACCGGCTTCGGCCAGCGCACCGTGGACACCACGCTCGCCTCCCTGGCCGCCGACGCGGGCGACCTGGGCGGCCCGCTGGTCGTCACCGTCGGCGCCGCCGTGGCCGGCCGGCCCAAGCTCTCCTGGTGGGAGTCCCGCGCGCTGTACGGCTGGCGCGTCCTCGTCCCGCGCACCAAGGAGCAGGCGGGCGCGATGAGCGACCGGCTGCACTCCCACGGCGCGATCCCGGTCGAGGTCCCGACCATCTCCGTCGAGCCACCGCGCAGCCCCGCGCAGATGGAGCGCTCGGTGAAGGGCCTGGTCGACGGCCGCTACCAGTGGGTCGTCTTCACCTCCACCAACGCCGTCCGCGCGGTCTGGGAGAAGTTCCGCGAGTTCGGCCTGGACGCCCGCGCGTTCTCCGGCGTGAAGATCGCCTGCGTCGGCGAGAGCACGGCCGCCAAGGTCCGCAGCTTCGGCATCATCCCGGAACTGGTCCCGTCCGGCGAGCAGTCCTCGGAAGGCCTCCTGGCCGACTTCCCGCCGTACGACGACATACTGGACCCGGTGGACCGAGTCCTGCTCCCGCGAGCGGACATCGCCACCGAAACCCTGGCGGCCGGCCTGCGCGAACGGGGCTGGGAGATCGACGACGTCACGGCCTACCGCACGGTCCGCGCCGCCCCGCCGCCCGCGGACACCCGCGAGATGATCAAGTCGGGCGGTTTCGACGCGGTCTGCTTCACCTCGTCCTCCACGGTCCGCAACCTGGTCGGCATCGCGGGCAAGCCCCACGCCCGCACCCTGGTCGCGTGCATCGGCCCGCAGACCGCCGAAACGGCCCGCGAGTTCGGCCTCCGCGTCGACGTCCAACCGGAGGACGCCAACGTCCCCGCCCTCGTCGACGCCCTGGCCCAGCACGCGGCCCGCCTCCGGGCGGAAGGCGCGCTACCCCCACCCCGCAAGACCAAGCGCCTGCGCAGGTCCTGACCCAGGACGCAACGGCCTGAACCAACCGGGCCCCAACGGACCCGGAACCGACCTACCGAGGCCCGATTTGACATGGGTTCGGGTGCCTTAGGCTGGTCGGAGCCGGCAGGCCTGGCGGGACGCTTTTCCCCGCCGGGCCTGCCGGCTACGGCCTGCCTGGGGTGCCCGTAAGGGCCCCATGTCAAATCGAGCCGG